>JBLMXG010000364.1:0-5106 GCA_050257635.1 Chloroflexota bacterium | reverse complement strand
TATACGCGCAGCGCATAACTGCCCACGCTGCGCGGCTCAAGGTCGCCCTCGCCCACAACGGCAAACTCCGGAGCGGCGGGAAGCTGAAATATCCGGACAAAGCGATGCTCCTGCGCCGCGGCAATCGAAATCTTGGCGGCTAGCATTATGCCAAAGACAAAGATCCCAATCTTTATCATCGGCGTCACCGGCAGCGGGCATGGTCCGTAATTAGGCGTTGTCTCCGGGAGCAGCGCTTACTTGGCAGACCCTACTGTAACCGCATCCCTGTACACCAAAATCTCGATGCGGCGATTTTTCGCCCGGCCTGCTTCCGTTCCATTGTCGGCGACCGGGACGCTCTCTCCATAGGACATCACGATCAACTGGCCGGGATCAACTTTTTTTTGCGTCGCAAGATAACCGGCGGCATTTTCCGCTCTCAGCCGGGCTAATTCGTAATTGTACTTCTCGCTCCCGGCGTTATCGGTGTGACCGGCCACGACGAACAAAAGGTTTGCCATCCCGCCGGCTTCTCCGGTCAAATCGCTCAAGAAGCTGTCGATCTCTTTTTTGGCTTGAACGGTGAGGACGGTCGAGTTGGACGTAAAGAATGCGCCCTGTTTCAGGTCGAGAACCAGCTTTCGCTCAACTTTCAAGCGTTGCAGATTCTCCAAAGCTCGGTCGGCCTTAGCGTTGGTTTGGTTGAGACGGCTGTCCAAACTGGCGATCTGGTTGGCCATGGTCTGAACTTGACCTTCCAGGTTGGTCACCCGCCCGTCTGTTTTGGTCGCGTTAGTTTCGACGTCGGAGACCCGTTTATTAATTGGAAATATTTGCTCGTTGACCCAGGTCTGAACCCAGTCTTGCGTGGCAATGCACCCGGAGCTCAAAACCATCGGACCGAGGATCAAATACCGAGCGCCTTTTTGCAGCACCTCAAAACATTTCATCGTTATCTCCTTATCCTTACGTTTTCTGGCTTAAGAATTTTTTGCCAATCTCGTTTCTGTCCGCTATCGGAAGCGAATCATCAAAAGTCCAGGAATGGTGTCACAAGCCGTCGACGATCCACATAACTGCCTGATCGCGCTCGGCCGGCAAGAAATAATTGACGGCCGCCGCTGGTAAACTTTCACCCGGAAATATTCGACTGACGTCTTCGCGCGTCCTCTCGCCGACGACCGCCAATTTGTCGACGTTCTCTCCGTCGAGCGGCACAAAGCCAAGGCCGTCTCCCAACGGTTTTTCCGTGCAGCCGGTAAAATCTTCCAGCGTGATCAGTAGCCGGATCTTGGTCCATTGGTCGATGGCGCGCGCCGCCGCAGTGCATACCCGGTCGATGTCTTCGCGGTTCACCTCTCCGGTCATTTTGATCATCAGGACGCCTCTCACGAGTTGTACGATCTCGATTGCCATGCTCAGCCCGTGCCATCACCGTTTTTTTAGTTGCTTTGATCGTCTCCGCTTACGGCCTGGCCTCAGTCCAAGTCTTGTCGGGATTGTATTCTTTCATACCCCTGGCGATCGCCGCGGTATTCGCACCTAAATTCTTCTGAAAGACTTTGCCCTCGTGGTTGACGATGAAAGTCATCACTCCGGAGTTGCCGTACTGCGCGGGGTGAGCGACCACGGCGAAGCCGCCGATCATCTTTCCCTTGACGAGATAACTGTAGGCGCCGCCGGGAGCGTCCTTCCCCTGTGCCGTCAGGATACGATAATAGTAGCCGTGATAGGGAACCGGGGTGGCGGAAGGTTTCATCTGATAGCCTTCACCTCTTATTTGGGTCATGATCGGACCCAGAGGACTCTGGGGCTCGCCGGCTTTCGTCTCCCAATACAAACCGTTTTTCTTCCCCGGATCGCTGATAAATTTCTGCGCGTACTCCAACAGTGCGTTTCGATCCCGATCCTTTCTCGCATACTCCCGCTGGGCATCGACGATAGCGAGCATCGATTGAATCGTGTATAGCTCGTTTTCGCCGATCCGGCGGTTAAGTATCTCCTCTCTGCCCTTCTCGGTATCGAAGATCCAACTGTCGCTTTTTTTCACGAGCGGAATCGGAAACGGCCAATCCTGCTTGCCCACGTACAAAACAGTGTGGTCCCCTTCGGTCGCAAGCCGATTTTTTTCGTCGTAAGCCGCGAGAAATTGAGCGCGCCTTTGTTTGTCGGCAACGGCGTCGCCCGAATAAAGCAATTCCTTAGCTTGCGCGCCGAAAATCGCCAGCATCTCTTTGTCGTTATTGCTCCGGGCCGCGGCGATCGCCGCTTTGACCGCCTCTGCAGGCGATGAAAAGCTCTTCTGCTGAGCCACTGCCGCAACACAAATGTCAGACAACGCCAATGCCAACGCGACAGCGGCAATTGAGCTTTGCAGTTTGCAACTGACTGATCGCTTTTTAATTTCAGCTACTGTAACCATTCGATCCTCCCTCGCTCGCACGTCACTGTACCGGCGAAGCTGAAACCTGACTCGCAAAGCCGATTTTATCTACGGCGCCCTCCGCCTCCGCCTCTTCCACCACCGCCGCCCCGGGAGGCGCCCCCACCAAAGCTTCCTCGGCTGGCGCTACCACGCGAGCTGGCGCTGCGCGCTGCGCTGCCGCCGCGATCGATCCCTTGAAAAGCGCCGCCACGACTCCCAGATGCACCACCCAAGCTACCCGCGCCACCGCCGCGATCCATAGTTCCAGCACGGCCACCGCCACCCAGTTGGCCTGCCCCGCCGCGGTCGCCGACTCCGCCACGACTGCCCAACCCCTGGCCGGCGCCGCGGTCACCAAGGCCCCCACGCCCCAGATCCTGCCTTCCCTGTTCGGCGCGTCCGCGAAACTGTTCGCGCGATTTGATCGCGTCGTTACTGCTCGCTCGATTAAATTTCTGGGCCGTCCCCTGGTCGCGATACGACACACCCTTACGGTGCTCAGGATTATGTTGGAACCGGCCGCCTTGTCCTCTGTCTCCACCTTTGTACTTGCTGCGATCGATGTTGCGGTTAGAGTTAAAGTTACGATTTACGTCAACATCAACGTCCCCGCCGCCCCAGTTGCAGTTGCCCCAGGCATAACCCCACGCCGCCCCCATCGCGACACCCGCGCCAAACCACATCATCGACGATGCTACGTATCCGGGCGGGTAATAGTAATACGGCGGGTAAGCCGGATACGGCCAAGCGCCGTATACCACTGTGGGGTTATACGTCGGCACATAGACGACTTGCGGATTGGCGGACTCGATTTTGATAATTTTTTCCTCGACGATAACCTTTTGCTCTTGGGTCGATTTGAGATTCCCCGACGCCTGCGCCTTGGTGCGCAAGCTCTGAATCGTATCCAAAACTTTTTTCTGGTCGGCTAAAAAGGCGTCGCCCAGCTTCTGCGTCCAATCGAGCTTTTCGCTCATCATGGTAAGCACCTGGGGAAAATTCACCAGCGACTTGACGCTGGGGTCCCAGTCTTGTTTTTCCAGCGCCGCTGTCAACGCGTCGCCTTTAAGACTGGCGTTTTGTTTTGCCCAGCGTTCCGCTTGCACAACTTCCAGAGGATAGGTCGACGCCATCAAGATCTGCGATATTAACGCATCCGGATGAAGCGCAATCGGCGCTACCAGTTGGTCTAGCTCTTCCTGCTTGAAAGAAGCGTTGGCCGCCGCCTCTTGAGCGACAGCTCCCGGAGGGAACGCCAGGAGCAATGCCAACAGCCAAGCCCACGCCTGCGTAAAGAGTTGTCTCGTTTCCATCGCAGTCCTCTTTCTCGGAGCGCTGATCATTCTTTTGCTCGATAACTGTTAACTCTGGTACTCCAAATCCGATTCCGATTCCTACTTTAACTTGAGACTGACACCGGAGGCGCCCAAGGTAAGCTGAGTTCCTGATTGCTCCGATTGCAGGGCGATGTAGACGCCTTTACCATTGGCCATCACGAGCTCACCGCCGCCTCCCGCCACTGCGAAGGTCGCTTGCGTCGCGAAGTAATTGCCGGAGAAATCAGCCGGCGTCTTGAGAAAATAAACTTTTCCGGTGGCGCTGACGCTGGAAACCCCGAGATCCAAAAGACTCAGACCCGAAACAGTAATCGGATAATCCTTGCCTTGATAGGTGAGCACGCCGTCGCCCCAGCTGACACCGGCGCCCAGCGCAACCGATCGGCTCTTGAGTTTGACCGTGGCGTCCGGCTGCTGGCCTTCTTTACGGTACGACGGAACCGACTTGTCCTGCGCTACCAGCAGCACCTCGGCATTTTCATAGGTCACCCAACCCAACCGACGCAGCTCGGCGCGGGTCCTTGGGCTCAAATGACCCGTGATCCACATCTCCTTGCGGGTAACGCCCGGCAGTTGATTCGCCAAAGTATCGGTGTTGGCAACCAGCCGCGCCAACGAGTCGGTCCAGACGAGATAGTCGATGGGAAAGTTGAAGACCAGGGCGCCGTTGCCGGCTCGCGCGCCCGGCACCTGGCCCACGGAAACCAACCGCGTGAGCGGCGCGACCGCCTTATGATAGCCCGCGTACATCTCCGCTTGCCGCTGACGAAATAACGCCATGTCGGCATTGTTCGTCAGCGCAGCCAACTGCACGAACCTGTCCCGATCGCTTACGCCCTTCAATTCATCGAGAGCCGAAACCAGGATTGTCTGCTCGCGCGGCGAGAAAATCGACTCGTTGATGAACATCTCCACGGTAGACGGGTCGATTCCCATCGCATTGAGCTTGTCCGTGTTCAGGCGCCTCAGATCCGCCGGCGGCTGGTTCTTGAAGATCTCCCGTGTAAGCCTTGTCGTCCCAATCGCGGTCATGGCGATCCCCGCGCCCCCGGGCACGGCAGCCATCGCCGCCGAAACCGTGAGCCCTCCCGCCCAACCCACCCAGGCAACCTCGTTGAGCCGATCTTGGAGCACTTCGTTTCTGGAGTAGACATCGACGCCCAAGTCGTAGGCGTACTCCCGTTTGTAATTGGAAAATCCGATGAGGTTTTTAAACCTGCTGTCTTCGACGTCGCTGCGTTTGGCGCCGAACACGCTGTCCCCGGCGCGCCGAAACGCTACCGCGACACCGCTTGCAGCCGTCTTCAGTGTTTGCACCGGTTGAAAAACCATGTCCTTGGCTGCCACCATGGCCGATAGGGC
>JBLMXG010000363.1:0-15076 GCA_050257635.1 Chloroflexota bacterium | reverse complement strand
CGGCAGCTCGTTCAATCGCTATTACACGCTTCAGCTCAAGCGCAAAGGATTTCGCGATCTCGCCAAGCTCGAGCGGCCAGATTATCCCTTTCCCCCATCGGTCTTCGTCGTCAAAAAAGATCTGCTGCAAAGCCGGCGCAAAGCGCTTAAAGCGATGCTGGTCGGGATGATGGAAGCGACCGAGCGGCAGAAGAGCAACAAAGATCTCGGCCTGCAGCTCATCCGCAAAAACCTCCGCTTGCAGAACGCCGAGGTCGTCGAAGCGGCTTATCAAGACGGCGTGACGCTAAGCTATCCCTACTTTACCGAAAGTCAGTTTCAAATCTCGCTGGAGCTTTTGAGCAAGAGCCTGGGTAATCCGGTTGTGTTGAATTTCTCACAGGTCGTCGACCGCGGCCTGCTCGATGAGATCAACCGTCCGGGCACGAACAAACCGCGCTGAACCTGTTGAGCCGAGGGCAAACGGTTTGACGGTGATTTTTATGTGCATTAGAGTCGGGGAAGAAAATTCGGATCGCCCCCGGAGGGAGTAACGACCCATGCATCGTCTGTGGAAAAATTTTTTAGCGCCCGTTGTCCTGCTCGGGTTATTTTTTCAGCCGGCAACGGCCCGCGCCGCCACGCCGGAAGAGATCTGGAAATCGCTTGAAAAGCTGCCGATGGCTGAACGGGAGAGTAAGCTCATCGAAGGCGCCAAGAATGAAACCGAGATGGTCTGGTACACCAATACAGGACTGGAGAACGCCAACCGCTATATTCAGGCGTTCAAGAAAAAGTATCCGTCCATCAACGCCAAGGTGTGGCGCTCCAAGACGCGCCAAGTGGTCCAAAGAGTTATCTCTGAAGCGCGCGCCGGACGCTACATGGTCGACGTGATCAAACCGTCCACCGATCTGGTGCCGGCGCTGCTCGACGCCAAACTTCTCGCCAACTACGAAACCCCGGTCCGCGCGATTTATCCGAGCCTCGCCAAGGCGCCCTACTACACCAACATGAACTACGCCTTTCGCATCTTCTCTTTCAATCCGCGCAAGGTGGCGCGCAAAGATGTCGCCAAGAGCTGGGAGGAGTTGCTCTTGCCGCGTTGGAAAAACGAGATTCTCTTCGATGAATCCTCGTTGGAAGAAGTCGTCGCGCTGCTGGCGGCGTGGGGCAAAGACAAAACCGTGAATTATTTCACCCGTCTCAGCCAGCAGCAGCTATTGATCCGGGTCGGCCGCGACACCACCACGCAAATGATGATGGCGGGAGAAGCGCCGCTCGCAGCGACGACCTACGCCTACAACAGCGAGAGTCTGAGAACGCGCAACGCGCCGATCGACTGGGTGGCCGAAGACTTGATCCCGACGTTGATGTACCCGCTGACGCTGGCGCGCAACGCGCCCCATCCCTACTCGGCGGCGCTGTTCTACGATTATTTGATCTCGGAGGAAGGACAAAAACTGATCGCCAAGGAGGGGCGAGTCGTGGCCCATCCCAAAGTCGAACCGATCTATCCGCGCATGAAAGAGCTGCAAAATCTGATCGGTACCCCCCGAGTGCAGTTGAACACCGTGGAGGAAAACCAGAAACTCTACAAAGACGGCTTGCAGATCCTCGATGAGATTATTTTGAAGCGCAAAGGCTAGACGCACAGATCCTTTGCCGGCCGGAGAAACTTCCATGTTAGGCGCAGAAACCCTCGATCATATCGCGATCCCGACGCGGGACTTGCCGCGCGCCGAGAAATTTTATTTGGAAACCGTCGGCCTCAAGTTTCTCGCCCAGAGGAAAAACGCCGACGGCTCGCCGCGGCACACCTACGTCAAAGCCGGTGAAAACATCGTCGGCCTCACCTTGCCCGGTGTCGCCGTGCCGGCGTCGCCGAGCGGGGCGCCGCGCTACGCGCTTGCCCTGTCAGAGGAGGAATTCCATGCCGCAGCGGAGCGCATCGCCGCCCGCGGGTTGCCTTGCGGCCGTATAGAAGGCTGCGCCGCGGATTCGCCCTTGGTAAAATCGCTTTGCTTCGACGATCCTGACGACAACCACATGGAGATCTGCGTCCGGCGTAAATCCCTGCCGTTTTCCGCCGGCGTCAGCCATGTGATCTTTGAGACCACCGACTTGATTCGTGCGGCGCGTTTTTACACCGACGCGCTCGGTTTGAAACCCGCCGGCCAAACGCGCGGCGAGACGCTTTTCGAATGCGCCAACGGCCAGCTGATCGGTGTCAAAGAAGTCAAAGAATTATCCGAACGGACCAAGCGCAAAGGCCGCGCCTGCCATGTCGCCTTCAATGTGAGCCAGAAAGATTACGATTCGATGATCGAGCGGATACCTCAATTGCAAGGCAAGTCCTTGGGTGACTTCCGCGCCGGCGACGGGCTTCGCCCGCCGGGCGAGCGGAGCATTTATTTTTTTGACCCCGACACGAATTATTTGCAGATTACCGCTCTCGGCGCCGAAGATTGGTCGCTCATGTCGGACGAAGAGAAATGGCAGCGCACGATCGCCAATCGGCAAAAGCGAGGAAAGGGCATCTCGAGCTTCGACAAGGGCATGAAAATTATCAAGTAGAGTTAAATCGTGGCGCTTGAAAAACCGATCATCCCGACCTTCTCACTGAAAGAACGCGACCGGCGCTGGGGACGGCTGCGCGAAGAGATGCGGAAAAGCGGCCTCGATGCCGTGATCAGCCTGCCTAACGAAGGCCACTGGGACCAATTCGGCGCCGATACTCGCTACATCACACAGATCGGCGGCACGCAGACGGAAGTCGGCGCGGTGCTGCCGCGCGAAGGCGCAGTCACCGCCGTGGTGCGCGGCGCCAACGAAATCGAATGGTGGGGATTGGCGCAGGAGTGGGTCACCGACATCAGGCCGTCGCGCCGCTCCTATGGCGAGCCGGTAATCGACCGTTTGAAGGAAATTCGCGCCGAGCGCGTCGGCGTCATCGGCCTCTCGGGCCTGGTGCGCGCTCCCGAAGGGGTGGTGCCCTGGGGTACCTTTGAAAAGATCCGCCAAGCGTTGCCGCGCGTTAAATTCGAAAATGCCACCGACCTGATGCAGGAAGTGCGCGCGGTGAAAAGCGCCGAAGAAGTCGCGTTCATCGAAAAGGCTGCCGAGATCATCGGCAAAGCGCTCGATGCGCTGATCGTTCACGCGAGAGTCGGCGTGCGCGAGAACGAGCTGGTAGCCGAAATGCTGCGCGAGGTCGTCCGGCAGGGCGGCGAGCCGATCACCATGATGCTCTTTGGCAGCGGCGGGCCCGAAGTCCCCTGGGCCCAGCGCGTGTTCACGACCCGGCAACTCAGAGCGGGCGATCTGATCAACAACGAGGTCGAAGCCAAGTATGGAGGCTACATCGCCCAGGCGTTGCAACCGATCTCCCTAGGTCCCAAACCCAAAGAGCTCGAAAAAATTTTCGACGTCACCAAAGTGATCTTCGACAAGATGCTGCAATTTTTAAAACCCGGCGTCACTTTCGGCGCAGTGGCACAGTATTATCAAGAAGAAGTCCAAAGCGCCGGTTACGAGCCCGATGGCGCGCTCCTGCACGGTCGCGGCCTCGGCGAAGACGCGCCCATGCTCTGGGGCGCGCGCCGTGATTTTTCAGAACAAAATGCCAAGCTCAAAGAAGGCCATGTCTTCATCCTGAAGCCGGCCGCCAAGCGAGGTTTCATGCGCGACTCTATCCGCGCCGGCGACACCGTCGCCATCGAAGCGAACGGAGCGCGTCGGTTAGGAAAACGGCAGTTATTGTTCCTCAACGTCTAGTGTGGTGGCCCAGAAGTTCGCTGAATAAATCTCCCCTTGCCCCTCTTTGTCAAAGAGGGGTTTAATCGATCCTTTGGATAACATTCCCCCTTTGAAAAAGAAGGATCGAGGAGGATTTAAAGATAGCTCCATCGTACCTGTGGTACGAACTTCTTAAACGAACTTTTGAGACAGGACATTAGCGTCCTCGCCCGCAGGCGCTGCGAAATCCGACCAACGAAAGACTGTCATTTCGACCGCAGGGAGAAATCTTTCTCCATCTTGTTTCCGCCTTCCCAACACTCCACTACTCCAGCACTCCAATATTCTCTCTTTGACTTGTCACCTATTGAGCGTCGTACTATAGATTGGCTGAGATTTTTCCAGCGAGGTTTTATATGAGCGATGAAAATTTCAATCCCGATGCGCCGCTGCACGTTCGCGGCCTCAACCACCTGACCGTGCCGGTCAAGGACCGCTACCGCGCCGGGCGATTCTATATCGTCGTTTTGGGCGGCGAAGCCCATCATGAATCGGCGCCGGATCGCGCCGCCAAGGGACTGGCCCGTTCGCTCCAGCTCGGCGTTCGCCTTGCGCAGGGTTTTGAGATGGACCTGTTCGAGCAGGACTACGGTCAACCGGGCTGGAATCAGTCCCACCCTCACCTGGCGCTCGATACATCGGCCGAAGAACTCGTGAAATGGACCGAGCACTTCAAGAAATGGCAGGTCCCCTTCGTCGGCCCGATGACCCGCGCCGGCACCAAAGGCGCGGAGATTTATTTCAACGACCCCGACGGCAACCATTTGGAAATTCATTGTTCCGATGTGCCGCAAGCCCAGCGCGAGCAATATCCGGTTGGCCCCTACGACAAGAGTCTTTGCGTTCATAAAGAAGATTGGCCGCCTAAAGCACTGCTTGACGAAGCTGAACGGCTATTCCAGGCCTCGTTGGCGCGCATGCGCGAGCGGCGAAAACCCCACTGACCCAAATGCTGGTGGAACCCAATATAAAAAATCTCTCACCACGAAGGACACGAAGGTTTGAGAGGTCTTTTTATTTTACTTCGTGATCTTCGTGTCCTTCGTGGTGAGTTTTTTTGGGTCCTTGGTTGCAGTTCTGCCTCATCAGGCGGTTCGTAGTGCTGTCAGTTCCGACGACTTGAACCTTTTGAACGTATTGAACGCCTTCAACGGAGTCTAAAATGGCTGAGCTTCACCCCTACCCGAGATTTTCCCTCGCCGAGCGCGATCGACGCTGGCGCGCCGTGCGCGAGAAAATGGCCGAGCAAAACCTCGATGTCATTGTCACGCCGCAGAACACCAGCCATTCGATGGATTTTCAAGCCAACACCCGCTATCTCACCCATTGCGGCGGCGGCGGCGATGCCGACATCGCCGCGGTATTTCCCTTGAACGGCGAGGTCACCGCCATCGCCACGACTGCGAATCCGCGCTGGACGACAACCCAGGACTGGACCACGGATGTGCGGGAGGCGCGGCGCGAGTACGGAAAGATCATCGTCGAGCGTTTGAAGGAGTTGAAGCTCGAGCATGGCCGCATCGGCATCACCGGCCTCGGCGAAGTGGAGGGCACGCGCACGCCGGAGGGAACCATTCTGCACGGCACCTGGCAGCGCATCCGCGACGCCTTCCCGCACGCGCTGCTGGTCGACGCCACGCCGATCTTGACCGCCGTCCGATACCTCAAGAGCGAAGAGGAAATTGCCGTCCTGACGAAATCGATGGAGATCGTCGAGCTCGCCTACCAGGCCGAGATCGAAGCGGCGCGGCCCGGCGCGCGAGATTGGGAGGTTTGGGCGGCCACGCAATACGGCCTGATGCGCAACGGTTCCGAGATGCCGGTGCATTGTAACTGGATTTCAGGCAAAAACCCCAAGCGCACGCTCACTCGGCCGAGCATGCGCATTCTTGAATTCGGCGATTTGATCATCAATGAAGTGGAAGCCTCGTGGATCGGCTATCGCGCCCAAGGCGTGCAGCCGGTCTTTGTCGGCAAGGCGAACTCCGTCCATCAGGAGCTGATCAAGGTGCAGCGCGAGATCTTCAATCGCGTCCTGGAAAATCTCAAACCGGGAGTGACCGTAAAGGAATTGGCCGAGCTCACTTTGAAAACCGGCGCTGCTGCCGCGCCGAAATCCGGCCCGGCGGCGGGCGCCCGCGGCGATTTGAACATGCATGGGCGCGGCGCCGGCGACGACGGCCCGATCATCACAGCCCATGCCAAAAGCCCGCGCCAACTCGCGGTCACGCTCCAAGAGAACATGGTGTTTATCTGCAAGCCCTCGGCGATCTCCGCCGACGGCGAATCGATCAGCACTTGGGGCGATACCGTGGTGGTCACCAAAGCCGGCGGCAAGCGGCTTGGCAATCGGCCCCATGATCTAGCGGTTTCAGGCGGTTAATTTTCGCCGCAGCCGAAACAGCAGAATCACGATGCTCAATCCGGTCAGGCCCCACGCAAACCAGTCGCCAAAGCGCACGTAATAGGTTTCGCCGTTGAGAATCTCGACATCGCTGTTCATCACCGCCGGCGTGAACAGAGGCATCGACCGCACCAGCTCGCCCTTGGCATTGATCAACGACGTCACCCCGGTATTGGTCACGCGCAGCAGGCTGCGCCGAGTTTCGATGGCGCGAAACTGCGCCAGCCATAGATGCTGCCACGGTCCCATCGAGCGCCCATACCAGGCATCGTTGGTAAGATTAACCAACAGGTTAGCGCGCGCCTCGCTGACGAACTTGCGCGCCAGATCAGGCATCAGGTCCTCGTAACAGATCAGCGGTGCAACCCGGACGCCGCCCGAAAGATAAAACGCCACCGGTCCCTGTCCGGGCGTAAACCCATCGGCGAAAGGCATCGCCGGCAGGAGCGCGAGAACTTTCGCGAACGGCAGATACTCGCCGAAGGCAAGCAGCACCTGCTTGTGATAGCGCGCGAGTATCTGCCCCTTCGCGTCCGTGAAAAACGCAGTGTTGAAAGCCTTGCCACTGGCACTGCCGAGTCTGCCGCTAAAGCTTTTCGCGCCGAAGATGAAAAAAGCTCGGTCCGAAGACAGCGCCGGCATCAGCTCAGCCGGCAAAGCGAGCAGCGTTTCGGGAATCATCAATTCGACCGCCGACTCCGGCCAAATGACCAGCGCAGCGCCGTCGGCCTGCTGCGCCGTCAATCGGCGATGGGTTTCGAGGTTTTTTTGCGCCAGCGCCGGATTCCATTTCAGATCGATATCGACATCGCCCTGCACCGCCGCTACCGAGAGTTTGCGCGCCCCGGCCATTTCCTCCCCGACGGCGGCGAGCCGCCCGACGCCGTAAACGATCGAGACGATGACAGCAAGTGT
This sequence comes from Chloroflexota bacterium, assembly GCA_050257635.1. Taxonomy (GTDB): domain Bacteria; phylum Desulfobacterota; class Binatia; order UBA9968; family UBA9968; genus DP-20. Next base: position 7,980 of record JBLMXG010000363.1, on the reverse strand, counting down.
CGCACAGGCGAGCGGCCGCCAGGCGAGCGGCCGCTCTTTGACCTTGGAGCGAAGTGCGCGGTAGAGCGCCGCATTGACCCAGACCACGACGAAGCTCACGCCGTAGGGGCCGACCAGATCGGCGCTCTGCACGAGCCAGGTAAAAGCGACCTGCGAGTTGGCGACATGCCACGGGAAAAGCAGCGGGAACAAAAATTCCAGCGGCACCCAGAACAGCGCGGGAAAGAGCGCGAGCGGACCAAATCCGCCCACGCGCAGAAAGAGCGCGAAGAGCGCCACCTGCAGCGCTTGCAAAGCGGCGTAAGCGAGAAAAACCAATACGCTCGCCGCGTAGGGAAAGCCGCCAAAGACGCTGATCGTGTAAACCAGCCAGTAAAAACCGATCAGGTGCGCGGCGAAGCCCATCAACCAACCGTAGGAAATCGCGCCGCGAGTCGTTGCCGCCTGATCGATCGCCCAGAAAAGCGGCACGAAAGCGGCCCATGCGAGCGGAAAAAAACGTGGATCGAGAAACGGTGCCGCCAGCAGGCCTGCGGAAATGATCGGAAGCAATATTTTGGCTGATTTCACGGGTGAGAATCGAGTGATCGGCGGTGGATCGGAGGTCCAGTGCGTCGCTATAATGGCCTGACTTGGAAGCCGTAGACGAGCTCTAAGAATTGCGCGATGATCCTCGCCGTCACGCCCCAGATATCCCAGCCGTTGACGTAGAAATGATAGCTCGGATGACCGCCCGGTGAGAGAGATTCATCCAGGGTGAAATTGGGCGGCTGCATCAGCGCGGCGATCGGCACCGATGCCACCGCCGCGGTTTCGGCGGGATCGATGTGAAAATCACAGACTGCCGGGATCACGCCGACCACCGGCGTTACGACCAAGCCATAGCCGGCGGTGAATTCGTCCAAGCGGCCGAGAACCCGCACCCGAAAAGGATCGACGCCGATCTCCTCCCGACTTTCGCGCAACGCGGTTTCGACGACATCGGCGTCGCCGGCATCGACGCGACCGCCGGGAAACGCGATCTGGCCTCTATGCGTGCGCAGATGGTCGGCGCGCTTGGTCAGCACTAGATAGTCACCGCTTGGTTTTTCCTGAATCGGGACCAGCACCGCCGCCGGTTTGTAGCCGTTGCCGCTGAGGGTTTGCGGCGCTCGGTCATGCAAGGCTTTGACGATTTTATCCGCTACCATCGCTGAGAAACTTTTTGACCCACCGTCGATCTATGATAGATACAATTTCAATTTAGCCAATCGGCAGCGAAAAGACTAGCACCATGAATGACCGCGAGATTCATTCGGCGATCAAGACGTTGCGCCGTGAAGTCCCCAAATGGAACACACCCATCGTGACTTTAATGGCGGAGACCTACGAGAGCCCCTTCCGCGTGCTGATTTCCTGCCTCTTGAGTCTACGCACCCAAGACTCGACCACTGCCAAAGCGTCGCATCGGCTCTTTGCCGAAGCCGATGTGCCGTCGGCGATGCTCAAGCTCAGCGTGAAAAAGCTTGAGAAGCTGATCTATCCAGTGGGTTTCTATAAAACCAAGGCGAAAAATATTTTGCAGATCTGCCGCACGCTGATCGATCAGTACGGCGGTCAGGTCCCCGATGAGATCGACGAGCTGCTGAAACTTCCCGGCGTCGGCCGCAAGACGGCCAACTTGGTGGTCACTCTCGGTTACCGCAAGCCCGGCATCTGCGTCGACACCCATGTGCACCGCATTTCCAACCGCTGGGGATATGTCGCGACCAAAACGCCGGAGAAGACCGAGTTCGCCCTCAGAGATAAACTGCCCAAAAAGTATTGGATCGAGTATAACGATTTGCTAGTGAGCTTCGGCCAGCACCTGTGCCGGCCGATCTCGCCCGTTTGCAGCCAGTGCCCGGTAAAGCGCTCCTGCCGTCAGATCGGCGTCACGGTGAGGCGATAGCGATGGCGCAAAAAATTCCCGCAGGTTATTTCACTCACAACATCGAGCCGGTCGGCTATCACGATTTGAACCGCAAGCCGGCGTTCAAGCTGGCGCTGCAGGAAGTGAATCACCGCTGGTACCTCTATGTCGCCCATCTATGGCATCGCGGCTGGAGCGTGCTCGACGTTACCGATCCGGAGGCGCCGGAGCTTTGCACCTTTGTTCCCGGCCCGGACAATACTTGGACGATTCAGATCCAGGTTGCCGAAGGCAAAATGATCACCGGCCTTGAGCGCATCGCGCCCGGCTGGGGCGGCGCCGAAGGTCGGCCGTTTACCGAAGGCTTTTTTATCTTTGATGTAAGCGAACCGACCCAGCCGGAGCGGATCGGCCACTTCAAAACCGGCAGCACCGGCACGCACCGCAATTTTTTCGACGGTGGCAACCTGGTCCACGCTGCCGCAGGCGCGCCCGGCTTTACCGGGAAAATTTATCGCGTCGTCGATATCGCCGATCCCGGCGAGCCGCGCGAAGTCGGTCGCTTTTCTTTGCCGGAGCAAGCCGCCGGCGCCGACACCAAGGGGTTAAAATTTTCCTGCCATGGTCCGGCCCATATCGAAGGAGAGCGCGCCTATCTCTCCTACGGCGACGGCGGCGGCATCATCCTCGATGTCGGCGATTTTTCACAGCCGAAGATGGTGAGCCAAATCGCTTTCCGCGGCATCACCGCGACTCAAGGGATTCACACCTATTTGCCGCTGCCGCGCCGGAAGATCGCCTTGATCAACGACGAAGCGATCCGGGAAAACGGCGACGAGAACTTGAACCTGGCCGGCATCGTCGACATCAGCGACGAAAAACGGCCGCGCATGCTGTCGCTCTTTCCGCTTCCCGAACCGCCGCTGGAATGCGAGCTCAAGAACTTCTACGAGAAAGCCGGCCGCTTCGGGCCGCACAATCATCACCACCCAAACCATCAAACCTGCCTTGAGGAACGCGATGACCTTGCCTATCTCACCTACTTCAACGCCGGGTTGAGAGTCTATGATATCCGCGACGCGCGCCAGCCCAAAGAAATAGGCTATTTCGTTCCCGCCGATCCCATGGAAAGAATCGGCTCCAAGCCGAGCCGATTGGTCGCCCAATCCGAAGATGTGCTGGTCGACCGCCGCGGTTTTATATACTTGAGCGACAAGAACCACGGCATTCACATTTTGCGGGTCAATCATATTTGGCCGTATCAGGCCACGTGAGGCGCTCTCGGATTCGGAAATTGCTCCCGCCAAGGCGCAGAGCCCGCCAAGTTCGGAAAAGATTTCTTCTTGAAAACCTTTGCGCCTTAGCGTCATTGCGGGAGAAATTCCGAGTCCGGTGGCGGCTTCACCGCACCAGGTTCTTTGCGGTGAATTTTTTCTACGGCTTCATCGACTCGGGAAAATACTTCGACGGCGCCCACACGTTGACGGTAAAGTGATTGCAGCCGAGAATGCGCAGCTCGCGCATGATGCGGATGTAGTCCTGGGAGTCGATGAAGTCACGCCAGTTGTCGAGGGTCTCGAAGTCGATGGTGATGGCGACATGCGGCGTGACCTCCAGCGGATTGCGGTAGTTGCGAATTTCGATGACGCCCTTATGGCCCAGCGTGGTCGGCAGCCAATCGTTTTTGGCCTTGTTGGCGTAGATCGTCAGGTTGGCCTTTTGATCCGGCAGATCCCACTGAATCACGAAGTGCACCATTATTGAATCCCTCTAACCAAGCCGCCATCGATCTGAATGGTCGTGCCGGTGACATAGCTCGCCCGTTCGGAGCCGAGAAACACGATCACGTCGGCGGTCTCTTCCGCCGTGCCGTAGCGCCCGAGCGGCACCTCCGCGGCCATTTCTTTATTGATGTCTTCCACCGGCCGGCCAAGCCGATCGGCCCTCGCCTTGTTGAGCTTTTGCGCCCGTTCGGTGTCGATGCGCCCCGGACAAATGTTGTTGATGAGAATGTTGTCGCGCGCAAGCTCGCGAGACAAGGTCTTGGCCAAACCGATCACCGCGCTGCGCACCGCGTTGGACAATACCAATCCGGTGATCGGTTCTTTCACCGAATAGGAAGTGATGTTGATCACCCGGCCGCCGCCGACCTTGCGCATATGCGGCACCGCCTCGCGGGTCATTCGCATGGTGCTCATGAAGCTTAGATTGTAAGCGGCGTTCCAATCTTCGTCGGTAAATTTCATGAATTCTCCCGGGGGCGGACCCCCGGCGTTGTTGACGATGATATCGAGCCTGCCGAAATGCTCGGCGCTCTGGTTGACGAATTTTTTGATGTCCTCGGGCTTGGACATATCGGCTACCATGGCCAAGACTTCGCCGCCGGTTCCCTTGCGAATCGCCTCGGCAGCCGCGTTGAGCGCCGCCTCGCCGCGCGCGCAGATCGCCACTTTCGCGCCCTCTCGCGCAAACCCAAGGGCCGAAGCCCGGCCCATTCCCTGGCTCGCGCCCGCCACCAAAGCAACTTTGCCCTTCAGTCCCAAGTCCATCCTGATTCATCCCCCTGGTAGTTTTCGGTCTGCCGGATAGTAGCAAACCGCAAAAGATGCGTCAAAAAATATGATTTCATGCCGCAAGGGTAAAGAGCACCGCTTCGCGCCAGCGCTGAGCTTATTTCTGCGTCCAGTAAATGTTGTCGCGGAATTCTGCTTGCAGCCGTTTGATGTAGAGGCAAAGCATGCCGTGCACGCCGAGCTGGCGCAGCTTGCGCGGGTCGCCGGAACGCAGTGCCTCTTTTTCGTCGGCGTTGAGATCGTACTCGCCCATCACCGTCTCGAAATCCCTGAGCGATCGCTGATAGACCGATTCGTTCATCTTGAGATCAAACAGTAACCGGCTCAAATCGTAACAGCTCACCCTATCCTCCGCTGCGCATTGAGTGGTCAGTCCCCATCCTATTAATCAACAAAAAACTGAGGGCCAAAACGTTCGATTAAAGCGCGCTCCAACTGACGAAGCCCCAACCGGTGGCGACGTAGTCGGGCATATAAGCCGTATACGTCGCTTTGGCGTCGCCGACAGCGCCGATCACAACCATCCAATTGAGAAACTCGGTATCTCCCGCTTGCAACAGATCTTGCACGGAATAATCGACCAGGGTTCTGCTCTTCCCTTCACGCATCACTTCCAAGAGCTTGTGATCGAATCCTTCGTCGATCTCGCCGATGCGCGGCGACCCCGGAAAGTGGGAAAGCCCGCCGGTGGCGAGCAGCGCCACCCGCTCTTTGGACTTATCGGCAACTTCGCGGATGAGCTCGCCCACCTGGTAGCAGCGCCGCGGCGAGGGCGCCGGATCGACCCAGGTGTTCACATAAATCGGCAGGATGGGAATCTTCGGCTCGGGCAGGAGGAAATACAGCGGTACGTTCTGCGTATGCTGCAATTCGATATGTTCGCCGTAGGAAAAGTCGATGCTCTTTTCCATGCCGGCGCGAATGATGATTTTGCCGAGCTCTTTGTGATTGCGGTAATGAAAATGGTGCCGGGTAAACTTCCCTTTGACTTCGTCGCCGATGGTCACGAAAAAAGTCGGGATGTTGTTCCAAAAAAAGTTTACGAACTGGTCGTTGGCGATGACGATCAATACATCGGGCCGAGCGGCTTCGAGGTCTTTGCGCAGCGCCGCAAAGGCATGCTCGGCGTCCTGCCGAAGTTTTTTCTGCTGTTCGAAGGTGGGCCGGCTCGCAGAACCTTGCGGCGCCATGCTGTAGTGAAGATCCATGAAATCTTCCCATTCCCGGCCGGGTTCAAGAAGAATATTGGGGGCGTGGCTCGCTGCCAAGGCGGATACTAACGGCATGGGCAACTCCTCAATGAACTGTAGAAAATCCTATTCCCCGACCAGGGAAAAAGCAAATATCAATTTGCGCCCAGCAGTTCGTGACAAGAAAGCGGGATCCCCGGCGACCCGCCGCGCGGAGGAACGCGGAAATAAAACCGATCAGGGCTCGTGGGAATGAGGCGGGCAATCAAAGCATACGGTAGTTGCGCACGGAGAAAAAGATCAACGCCCCCACGGCAAGCACCGATATGATCGGATGATTCAACACCCACTCAAGCGACGGCTCAAAAATATTGACAACAACGTAATCGATAAACTTGCCCATGTCTTCTCCCTATTCGCTCACCGTGACTTCCGCCATTTATAACAAAAGCGACGTTTCATTCAACGAGCGAAAATCGCGTTCCTTCGTCTTCGCCTCTCGGCGCTCGATTTCAAACGTCGCCGTCGCGCGTTTCTCGCCAAACCAAAAACGCTTGCCGCACTTCGGTGGCACGATGGTCTGCTTCGTCCCGAGCTTGGCCCTTCTCGACGGATGGCTAACCCGCTTCCATGTCTCTGGAAGCAGTTTCCCGCAAACTATAGCAATTCGAGTAATTTTTCAGAAGTTCTTTGTACAAACTTGCTCTTTTCCGGCCAAAGCTGTCCCGCCAGTATCCCAAAGCATCATTGTATAAACTGGCAATCATTGCCAAACAAGTGAAAAAATAAGCGATTTTTGAGCATTCGTGCATTTGGCACCAGCGTTGCTCTAAACTCCGAACATCAATGTAATTGGAGGAGCAATCGATGAAACTACTGCTTGCGACGATGTTCAAGAAAGTGCCTGTGCGGGCCACCAAACAGAGAGCTACATTGTGTAAACGTTGCGGCACGCGCATCTATTCGTTGAGTTACCTCAAAGCCCATCTCGAAGCCCACGACAAAAAAAATCATTAAGCCCGAACCGCCGGCAAAAGGAGACGATGATGAATTTTTTTGTTACCCCATGGAGCGAGTTCCTCAACGCCTTGAAACAACAGCAGCCGAGCCAGCGCCAACTCTGGCTGCGCCGCTGGCTGTTCACCAACGAAGGGGTGATTCTCGCCGATCACCGCACTGCCGACGCGAATTGACTGCTGTGCTGGTGTTTCGATCTATTTTCAACACTCATTGCCCGACCGTTTCGAGCCAAGAGAACCTAATTGCAACGAATCATGCGCCGGCGCCGAAAAACCTCGAGCCTAGAATTCCCGCCGGCAGTGCAGCAGCGCTGCAATCATGGCTTGGCTCTGCTGATCGATCCGAGCGACAACGAGCTTCGCGAGTTGGAGAAGATGCTGGCGAAATGTCCCAACTGCAGCGGCTGGTCGCCGGGCGACGGGCCGATCATGGCGGTTATACTCAGCCGGGAAAGCGCCGACAACGAGGAGCCCAACACGCTGGTCTAGGTCGTGGCGCGTAAGAGGAGAACCTTTACGCTGATGAGCGGATTGCGATTCGTTCGCCATCCGGGATCATCACTAAATTCTGTCTCGCACAACGGGAAAGGCAAAATGGAAACCGTCAAAATTATCATGCCCGCGGCTGAGCGAAAACCCTGCGTCTGCGGCGCGACGCTTTACGTCAGCCGTCCTTCGAACCCCAAACACCAAATCGAAGTCTGGCTCTGCTCGCGCCACTGCGGCGCTCGCGGTCTGAGCTACGAAGGCGCCCTGCGGCGCAAAGTGCGCTTGGATTTGTTGAGCTGGGGCGATCTGCGGCGCAACGCCCAAGCCCTCATCGCCGCTCACTCCGAAGAAGACGACGACCGCCTGTTACACTGAGCGGTCGCTGGATATCGGAAAGCGACCGACTCCGACTGCCGCCGGTAAGCTGTCCAAACCAGCAAACCAGGGGTCACCCTGAGTTAGCCCCGGTTTGACGGACACCTTAGAAAGGGGGCGGGTCGAGCACCGTGGCATTGCCGCATTTCCTCGTTCAGATGGGTTGCCCGGATGGGCAGCTTATGGATGGTGAAGGGGCCTGACCGAGATCACGCGAGATAATGATACAGAAATTTCCTGAATCGGGATCAACTATACGAAAATATATTCACAGGACCACACGCGAGCAAAAATCCTGTGGCAATATCGGTGAGAGTGTCAATCGACTCTCTCTCGTTCAATCTCGGGCACCATTCTTTCGATCCGCCTTAGCTGTTCCAAGCTTGCCTTTCGCAGCTCGAGTCTGACCGCTCTGATGTCCATCGGGAAGCGTCGCTCGTTTT
>JBLMXG010000362.1:0-8098 GCA_050257635.1 Chloroflexota bacterium | reverse complement strand
AGACCACGACCACGTCGATGATCGCCGCGGTGCTCAGCACGGCCGGCCTGGATCCGACCATGGTCATCGGCGGCCGGGTGCACATGTTCGGCACCAACGCCAGAACGGGCCAGGGCGAAATTCTTGTCGCCGAGGCAGATGAAAGCGATGGCAGCTTTTTGCTGCTCTCGCCAATCATCGCCGTGGTCACCAATATCGACAAGGAGCACATGGACTTCCATCAGACGATGGAACGGCTCGACGAGAGTTTTCTCGCTTTCATCAACAAGATTCCATTCTACGGTCTTGCGGTGCTCTGCCTCGACGATCCGCGGGTGCACGGTCTCTTGCCCAAAGTGCGCAAGCGCTTTGCAACTTACGGCTTGTCCTCGGAGGCGGATTTTTCGGCGCACGATTTGAATGCCGTGGCCGCCGGCGTCGAATGTGCGGTCGCACACCGGGGCAAAACTCTCGGCAAGTTGCGGCTTCATCTGCCGGGAAGGCACAGCGCGACCAATGCGCTGGCGGCGGTGGCGGTCGCACACGAATTGGAAATCCCCTTCGAGCAGGCGGCCGCAGCCCTTGCCGCGTTCACCGGCATTCATCGCCGCTTCGAAATCAAGGGCGAGCCCAAGGGGATTCTGGTCATCGACGACTACGGTCATCATCCGACGGAAATCCGCGCCACCATCGGCGCCATCCGCGACACCTGGAAGCGGCCGTTGACGGTGATCTTCCAGCCGCACCGTTTCACTCGAACGCGGGATCTGTTCGATGAATTTTTGACCGCCTTCGAAGGGGCGGACCGACTGATTTTGACTGAAATTTATCCTGCGGGAGAAGATCCGATCGCCGGTGCCAGCGGCGAGGCGCTTTACCAGGCGATCAAGCGCAAAGGACATCTGGACGTGGAATTTGTGCCGGACAAAAACGCCATCGTCGAGCAGCTCGTTGGCGGTCTCGCAGGCGGTGACGTCGTCCTCACACTCGGCGCCGGTGATATTTACAAAGTCGGCGAAGCGCTGGCCGAGGCGTTGCAATGAAGAATCGGAGTGATGGAGTGCTGGCGAACTGGAGTATTGGGTCCACCACTCCACCACTTCATTACTCCAATTCTCCAATGAGCGTTTGATGCTTGCGATGGCTCAAACCAGTGAGGAGGCGCCGTTGACCGGCGAGCTAAACCTGATTGCCGGCCTTGTGGTCAAGACCGCCGAGCCTCTGGCGCGCTACACGTCGATGAAGATCGGCGGCCCGGCGGATTACTACATCGAAGCGGCCAACGAGCCGGCGCTGGCGAGGCTGCTGCCGCTTCTCCGACGCCATCACACAAGCTACTGCCTGCTCGGCAACGGCAGCAATGTGTTGATTAGCGATTATGGCGTGCGCGGCGCGGTGATTCGTTTGACGGGCGAGTTCAAGCGGCTGGAATGGCGCGAAGAAAACGACGTCGTGCTCGCGACCGCGGGCGCGGCCTATGCCGTAACCCAGCTGGTCCGAGAGGCTGCGCGCAAAGGCTACACCGGGTTGGAATTCGCCGAGGGCATTCCAGGCAGCGTCGGCGGCGCCTTGTACATGAACGCCGGCGCGTACGGCTGCGAATTTGAAAAAGTAGTCGAGGCGGTCGAAGCAATGACGCCGGCGGGAAATCCTTGGCGCCGGGCACGGCAAGAAATGACGTTCAGTTATCGCGATTCGCATTTGCCCGCCGGTACTGTGGTGACCCGGGTTATCCTGCGCTTGCAAAAGGGCGAAGCGGGACGCGTCGGCTCGCGGATGCGCGAACTCGTCGGCAAGAGAAAAAGCAGCCAGCCCTCGGGCTTTCCCAACTCCGGCTCGATGTTTCGTAATCCGGCGGGAGATTTTGCCGGACGACTGATCGAGGCCGCGGGCCTCAAGGGTAAGCGTATCGGCCAGTGTCAGATCTCGCCGCGCCACGCCAATTTCATCGTCAACCTCGGCGGCGCCACGGCCGCGGAGGTGCGCCAGTTGATGGCGCTGGCACAGGCGGAAGTGCGCCGCCGGTTCGGCATCGAGTTGGTGGCGGAAGTGAAATTTTTCGGCGAATGGCCGGCGCAGTGAGCGGGCAGTATGCAATTGAAAGTTTATCGCAGGGATAACCGAAAGAAAGACCAGCGGCACGGCCACCGTACCTTTTTGCGCCTCTGCGCCGCGTTCGGCCTGGTGCTTGCGGCCTTTCTGCTCTATCGCCTGAGCGGGCCGTTGGCGATTGCGGCGGTTTCCTTGCGGGAATTTGTCCTGGAAAATCCTTATTTCTCTGTGCGCGAGATTCAAGTGCGCGGCGCCGAGAAGGTCAGCGGCAACGAGATCATCGCCATCGCCGGATTGCGCCGCGGCATGAGCATCTGGAGTCTCGATTTGCCGGGCATCGAAAAAAAGATCGCCAAACATCCCTGGGTTCGGCACGTTATTGTGCGCCGCGATTTTCCCAGTCGCGTGATCATCGATGTCGAAGAACGCACGCCCAAGGCGATTGTGGCGCTGCGCAAGCTTTATTACGTAGACGCGGACGGAGTGGTGTTCAAGGAAGTCGGGCCTGGAGAGAATGTGAAGTTCCCATTGCTTACCGGCCTGCGCGCCGAGCAGCTGATGTCGCCGGACCCGGCGCTGCGCAGGCGCATCCAGGAAGCGATCCGACTTGGCGAGATGATGGTGCAGCGCTCGCACTCGCTCTCCGAGATTCATTTCGCCAAGCCGGACCGGGTGGTCGTTTACACGACCGAGTATCCGATCGCGCTGCATATGGGTTGGGGAAATTGGGACGATAAGCTGAGCCGGCTCGAACGCCTGCTCACGCTGTGGAAAGGCAACGAAGGACGCCTCGGCGCCTTGGATTTGAGCTTTCGCGATCAAGTGGTGGCGCGTTTGCGCCAAGCTCAAAGATGATCGCTAAAGAGAGAAGTTGACGGAGCCATGTTGAGGAAACACAGCATCGTAGTCGGACTGGATATCGGTACCACCAAGATTTGCGCCGTGATCGGCGAGATGACCGAACAGGGCATCGAAATCATCGGCGTGGGCTCGCACCCTTCACAGGGATTGCGCAAAGGCGTGGTGATCAACATCGAAGGCACAGTGAACGCGGTCAAGCGCGCCGTCGAAGAGGCGGGGCTGATGGCCGGCTGCGAGATTCACACCGTATTCACGAGCATTTCCGGCGGGCATATCAAGGCCTTCAACAGTCATGGCATCGTCGCGGTCAAAAATAAAGAAGTGACCCAGCGCGATCTGGAGCGCGTCATCGACGCTGCCCGGGCGGTGGCGATTCCAATGGACCGCGAAGTGTTGCATGTCCTGCCGCAGGATTACATCATCGACGAGCAGGACGGCATTCGGGAGCCGCTCGGCATGTCCGGGGTGCGGCTCGAAGCGAAGGTTCACATCGTCACCGGCGCGGCGACATCGGCGCAAAACATCATCAAGTGTTGCAACCGCACCGGACTCAACGTGGCCGAGGTCGTCCTGGCGCCGTTGGCCGCTGCCGAGGCAGTGCTGACCGACGAGGAGCGTGAGTTGGGCGTGGTGCTGATCGACATCGGTGGCGGCACCACCGACATCGCGATTTATCACGACGGCACAGTCAAGCACACTGCCGTCCTCGGCATCGGCGGCAACCATGTGACCAACGACATCGCGGCCGGTTTGCGCACGCCTTTCAACGATGCCGAGCGCATCAAGCAGCGCTTTGGTTGCGCCAAGGCGTCGATGGTAGACGGCGACGAAAGGGTCGACGTGCCGAGCGTGGCGGGCAAAGGGCCGAACAGCGTCTCGCGGCAAATCCTCTGCGAGATCATCGAGCCGCGTTTGGACGAAATCTTCGAGCTGGTCCAAAAAGAGATCGCCAAGTCGGGTTTCGAAGGCTCCTTGACCTCGGGCCTCGTGATCACCGGCGGCTCCATGCTATTGCCCGGCGCCGTCGAAATGGCGGAGCGCTGTTTCGGCTTGCCCGTGCGGCTGGGCGTGCCCGCCCACGTCGGCGGTCTGGTCGATATCATCAGTAACCCGACCTACGCCACCGGCGTCGGCTTGGTTCTCTACGGCATGAAGCGGCGCGAGCACGGCGCGTATCGCGTCCGCGACGACAAGATTCTATCCAAGGTTAAGCATCGCATGTCGGATTGGCTGAACGAATTCTTTTAATCGGCAAATCAAATTTAACGACTTTTTCCGGAGGAGGAAAAATTATGTTTGAGATTGTGGAGCAAAACAGCATGACCGCGCGCATCAAGGTCATCGGCATCGGCGGAGGCGGGGGCAACGCCGTGAATACCATGATCGGCGCCAAGTTGTCGGGAGTCGACTTCATGGTGGCGAACACCGATGCGCAGTCGTTGGAGGCGAGCGAAGCGCCGGTGCGCATTCAACTCGGCGGCATGGTGACCAAAGGGCTGGGCGCGGGAGCCAATCCCGAAATTGGTCGGCGCGCTGCTCTCGAAGATCAAGAAAAGATCAAGGAGTACCTCGAGGGCTCCGACATGATCTTCATCACGGCGGGCATGGGTGGCGGCACCGGCACGGGGGGCGCGCCGGTCGTGGCGCGGGTCGCCCGCGAGGTGGGCGCCCTGACGGTCGGAGTGGTCACCAAGCCGTTTATCTTCGAAGGCAAGAAGCGCATGCGCCAAGCCGAAGACGGCATCGAGGAGCTGAAAGCGAGCGTTGATACGCTGATCGTGATTCCCAATCAACGTCTGCTCAGCATCGCCGCCAAGACCACCACGATGCTCGAAGCGTTTCACAAAGCCGACGACGTGCTGCTGCAAGCGGTGCGCGGCATCTCCGATCTCATCATCACGCCGGGCTTGATCAATCTCGATTTCGCCGACGTGCGTACGGTCATGGCGGAGATGGGCCTCGCGCTGATGGGCGCTTCCTCGGCTTCCGGTGAGAACCGGGCGATCGAAGCGGCGCAAAAAGCGATTTCGAGCCCGCTGCTCGAAGATATTTCGATACAGGGCGCGCGCGGCGTGTTGATCAACATCACCGGCGGCACCGATCTATGCTTGCACGAGGTCAATGAGGCGGCATCGATGATTCAGGAAGAAGCCCATGACGACGCCAACATCATCTTCGGCGCGGTGATCGACGAGAATTTGACCGACGAAATCCGCATCACGGTGATCGCCACCGGCTTCGGCGAAGCGCGCGAAGAAAGGAAGCCGGCGCCGACGGTCAGCGTCGCGAGCGTGGCGGCGGCGACGCAAAAAAATCGCAAGGTGGTGCACCTCGGCACGATCGTCGACGATCTCGACACGCCGACATGGCAGCGCAAGAAAAACGGCAGCGACGAAGTCGAGACGGTCACGCTGAACAAGAATACTTTCGACTTCAACGCCAGTCAGGAAGAAGACGATAAGTACGACATCCCGACCTTCCTGCGCCGCCAGATGGATTAACGGCTGTGCGCCGCGGTGCAATGACGGCCCTTTTTGCCGCAGCGGTCGATAATCGCTGCGCCGGCGTCACCGGATGGCGCGCGAAAATTTGACCGAGCTGTTGGGGAGGAGAGAGAAGCGGCCGAATTTAGCGCGAGCTTTCTAGCCGCCTCTCGGCGCGCGCCCGCTCCAGCGCGAGTGCGATGAGCCGGTCGATCAGACGGGAATAGCTCAAGCCGCTGGCTTGCCACATCTTGGGGTACATGCTGATTTTGGTAAAGCCCGGAATCGTGTTGATTTCGTTGACCAACACCCGTCCGTTGGGGCGCAAGAAAAAATCCACCCGAGCCATTCCTTCACAGCACAGCGCCCGATAAGCGCGCAGCGCGGTGCGCTGGATTTCTCTCACGGTCTTCTTGGGTAGCCGCGCGGGGATTTCCAGCCGCGCCCCCTGATCGTCGAGATATTTGGCATCATAGGAATAAAAATCCCGCGCCACGACGATTTCGCCGGGCAGGGAAGCGAGTGGCTCGTCGTTGCCGAGCACGGAACATTCGATCTCGCGGCCCCGGATCGACTCCTCGATGATAATCTTGTTGTCGTAACGAAACGCTTCCCGCAGCGCGGCGGCAAATTCGCTCCGCCGGCTCACTTTGCTGATGCCCACCGACGAGCCCAGGTTGGCCGGCTTGACGAAAAGCGGCAGACCCAGAGTCTTCTTGACCCCGGCAAAACGAATCGAGCGACGCTCGCGCCGCTCGAACACGAGAAACTTGGCGATGGCGATGCGCGCGTCGCGCAACAGGCGCTTCATGACGTCTTTATCCATGCCCACCGCGGAGCCCAATACGCCAGCGCCGACGAATGGTATGTTGGCAAGCTTGAGCAAGCCTTGGATCGTGCCGTCTTCGCCGAACGGCCCGTGCAACACTGGAATGACCACATCCAGGCCGCCGAAATGCTTACCGGACAAAGGCTCGATGATCGGCGCAGGTGTTTCGCCGGGCACGACCGCGGCGGTTTTGCTCATGCCGGCGAATTCGACTTTCGTCGATTGCGGGTTGCGCAGGAGGCGCGCGCTCTCGTCGACGAACCATCGGCCGCGCTTGTCGATGCCGACGGCGACGATCTGATATTTTTTTTTGTCCAGCGCCTGAAAAATATTGCGCGCCGAGATGAGCGAGATCTCATGCTCGGCGGATTTGCCGCCGAACAACAGGGCGACTCGAAGTTTCTTTTTCATCGGGGTTTGACCAAGTTAAAGATTGAAGATGGGTGGTCGAGGATGAAAGATCGGTTCGCGATCTTTCATCCTCGTTGAAACGAACCCTGCCGGTGCACGCCGGCTTAGGATTTTTTGGCTACGGCTGCCGGCGCCTGCTGCTCGATAACTTTGACGACCCGGCCCGGATAGGCTTGCTCGTCGAATTGCAGGACGAAGTATTTGGCTTTGACCGGGTCGCCTTTATTGTCAAACTCTATGGCGCCGGTCACGCCCTTGAAATTTTTGATGTGGCGCACCGCGGTAGCGACATCGGCGCGGCTCGGCTTCTTGCCGCCGTGAGCCTTGATCCATCGTTCCATCGCCCTGATCCCGACCATCGTTGCGTCGTAACCGTACATGCCGAAGGATTCGGTGTCTTTGCCGAAGCGCTGCTTGTATTTTCTTGCGAAGGCGGCGGTTTCGGGATAGGCCGCCGGCGGCCCAGCCACGCTGGTATAGTAGCTATTCACAACCGCCGGCCCGGCGATCTTCGCCATTTCCGCCGAGTCCAGACCGTCGGGTCCCATGAACTTCGCGTTGACGCCTTTCTCGCGCAATTGCTTCAGCAGCAGACCGCCTTGATGATAGATGCCGCCGAAGTAGACGAGATCGGGATTTTTGGCCTTGAGCGGAATGATCATCGGCGAAAAATTGGCGCGCTCTTCGGTGCCTTCAAAGCCCAAAACTTTCATGCCGAGCTTTTGCGCCTCGTTGCGAAAGTTTTCCGCGACGCCCTGGCCGTAGAGTGTTTTGTCATGAATGATGTAGACCGATTTGAGCTTTAGATCCTGGGCCGCGAAGCGAGCGCCGACGGGACCCTGGACATCGTCTCGGCCGCACACCCGATTGACGTTCGGATAACCGCGGTCGGTGATTTCGGTCGCGGTGTTGGCCGGCGAAATCATCGTTAGCATGGCATCTTTGTAAACCTCCGATGCAGGAAGGGCGACGCCGGAGTTGAAATGACCGACGATGACGAGAACATCGGGGTCGGCCACCATGTTTCTCGCGTTGGCCACGCCAACCTCCGGCTTGGCCTGGTCGTCCTGTGGCACGAGAACTAGATCGAAACCAAGAGCTTTGAATGCCTTGACGGATTCTTCGACCGCCAACTGGGCGCCCAATTTGATATGCTCGCCGAGCGCAGCTTGCTCGCCGGAAAGCGGCGCCTGCACGGCGATTTTGATCGTGCCTTTTTGCGCCCAGGCAGTGGTGTACAGGCCCGTCCATGCGCACGCCAAAAACAGAATGAAGAGCCGACGGGAACGATTCAGCACGGCAGAGTTTCCTTTCGCGAAATGATGCCCATGCTAGCAAATCCCCTGGAGCAACGCGAGCGTCCGTATTGCGCCGTGTATAATCTAACCCAGGGAAGGTTCGTTGCGCCATTTGAAAATCTAACCCTCCTTAGGCTCACGATGAGTGGGACAAGGAGGAGGATTGATGGAGGAATTCAGGATGG
>JBLMXG010000361.1:0-4149 GCA_050257635.1 Chloroflexota bacterium | reverse complement strand
CTCGCCAAGGCGGCCAGGAAGGTTTTGGTCGTCGAAAAGCGCCCCACCCTGGGCGGCATCGCGGCCACCGATGAGATTGTTCCCGGTTTTAAATATTCCACCTGCGCTCACCTGGCCGGTTCCTTTTCCGCCCAGGTCATTGCCGATTTGAATCTTGAGAAATATGGTCTAAAACTGCTGCCGCTTAGTCCGCTCCTCTTCGCCCCGAGCCTCGACGGTAAATCTTTGCTGATCCCAGCGGACCTCGCCAAAGCGGCCGAATGGATCGGCCGCCATTCAAGAAACGACGCGAGCCGATACGCCGAGTTCTGCACGCGTTTAAAGATTCTCTCGACTTTTTTGAGCCGGCTCTACGAGCTTCCGTTCCCTGACAGATCTGCGGAAAGTAATTTCAGCCCCGCCGAGTTGATAAAGATCGGCTGGCGGTTTCACCGCCTCGGCGAAAAACAGATGTACGAGTTTCTGCGCATCCTGCCGATGAGCGCCGCCGACTTGCTGAACGAGTGGTTCGAGAGCGATCTGTTCAAAGCCGCGCTGGCCGGCACAAGCCTGCTCGGGTCTTTCGTCGGACCGCGCCAACAGGGAACTGCTTTTAACCTGCTGCACCACCAGCTCGGCCAATCCAACGGCGCGCTCCGCACCGCCGGCTTCGTCCGCGGCGGAATCGGCCGACTGGCCGACGCCCTCGCCGGCGCGGCGCGCCAACATGGCGCAGAAATCCGCACCGGCACAGCCGTAGAAAAAATCGTTACGAAAAGCGGTGCAGCGACTGGAATCGTCGTTGGCAATGGCGAAGAGATTGAGGCCGACACTGTCGTTTCGAGCGTCGATGCCAAACAAACCTTTCTCAAACTGGTCGAGCCCACCTATCTCGATCCGAACTTACTGCTGCGCGTCGGAAATATCCGTGCCCGTGGGACAGTAGCCAAAGTCAATTTGGCCCTGGAAGCTCTGCCGAAGTTCAACGGCTGGCATGACCAAGACGGCGAGAGTCTTCTCGGCGGTGTGATTCACGTCGGTCCGACCGTGGATTACCTGGAACGCGCCGCCGACGCGGCCAAATATGGTCGCTTTTCGGAAAGACCGTTTCTCGAGATCACTATCCCGACCATCGCCGACCCTTCACTCGCCCCGCCAGGCAAACATGTCATGTCGGTTTGGATGCAGTTTGCGCCCTATGGTCTGAGAAGCGCCAATTGGCACGTGCAGCGCGACGCCTTGGGCGACACGGTTGTAAATTTGATCAACGATTATGCGCCCGGTTTTAAAAACTCTATCTTGCATTGCCAGGTGTTGACGCCGCTGGACCTGGAACAAACCTTCGGTCTTACCGGCGGCCACCCTTACCATGCGGAGTTGGGCTTAGATCAGGTATTCTTTATGCGCCCGGTGCCGGGTTGGTCGCGCTATCACACGCCAATCAAAAATCTTTACCTCTGCGGCGCCGCCGCGCACCCCGGCGGCGGCATCACCGGCCTCCCTGGTCACTACGCCGCCAAAGAAATACTGGAAAGCCAGCCGCAGCCAAAATAGACTCATCCTAGGAATTTCTTCCCGTCCGTGGTAGACGAAAAAAGTTTCACTGCGTCAGCCGACTAGGCAGTCGATGAAAATCTATCTGGGTTTACTGGAAAGCGCTCCGCCGGAGGAGACGCGAATCTTTAGCGAAGTCGACGGCAAGCTCATTGATCTCCGGCTCGCCTGCGTCGGCTATCTCGCCCGCAGCAATCCCGCGAGTGCCTACGACCTGGCAGCTTATTATATGCCGCAATCGATCGCTGCGTTTCTTGAGCGTGGCCCAACGGGGCGCAAAGTGTTGGATGAAACGATTTCCTTTGCGTGCCGGAGCGGTCTGCGCAATCTTCACGGCCCCTCCGGAGAAAGAGTTGTCTACGAAGTTGCCGAAGTCCGATTGCTGCCGCCGCTGCAAAATCCGGAAAAGAGTTTTGTGATCGGTTTTTCCGACAGATTTCGGACCGAGGCCCTACCCAAGGCCGAGATCCCGACGGGCTTCTACAAGCTGCCGCAAACTTTTATCGCGAGCGGCGCACCAATATTCTGGCCGAAGTTCTCCGCAGAGCTCGATGCCGATGCCTGCCTTGCTTTTATCATCGGCAAAGCGGGCAGAAGGATCGAACCGGCTCAAGCATGGGACCATATCGCCGGGATTACGCTGCTGATCGATATTACCGCACGGGATATTAATCGGCGCGAAGGACTCACCACCAACAATCTGCTCGGTAAAAATTTCCCCTCAAGCACCTGCGTCGGCCCGGCTGTGCTGCTCAAGCCCGACCGCAAAACGGTGGAAACCTTGGACGTCGAGCTTTGGATCGAAGGTGAAGTGAAACAAAAATTTGGCCTCGCCGATTGCGTCTTCAGCGTTGAAGAAATTGTCGCGCGCTGGTCGATTCTGGGCATCAAGCCCGGGGACTTTCTCGCCATCGGCGCCAGCATGGCGCTCGCGAAGAACTGCCTGCAAAATCCCGCGCCGATTAAGATCGGCTCCGTCGTCCGGTGCACCTCCCCTGCGCTTGGCGAACTCTGCCACTTGGTCGTTTCCACCGGAGGTTTAACGCGATGAAGCTCGTGACCTTTGAGCATCGCGGCCAAGAACGCCTCGGCGCTCTCGACGCCGGAGGCCGTATCGTAGACTTGCTTGGCGCCTACGCGATTTATCTCCGTGAGACCACGAGTGATACCCACGCCGACCAACTCACCACGGCAACCCTCGGCCGCGACATGTTGGAGTTTCTACGCCGGGGCGACAGCGCTTTAGACGGTGCGCGTAAGGCTTTAGTCTATTTGAGCAAAAAATCTCCCGACACAAGCCGTGAAGTTGTCTTCGACCGCAATCGGATTCACCTCATGGCGCCGGTACCCAGGCCGGGCGCGCTCATATCCGCGGGCAAAAATTTTTCCGACCATGTTGCGGAAATGGCGTCAAAGAAAGGACCAACTGCGCCGGTCGCCTTTCTCAAGCTCCCAGGCTCGGTGATCGGCCCCGAAGATGACATCCAGCACCCGCCGGAAGTAAAAAATTTGGATTACGAGGTCGAGCTCGCCGTGGTCATCGGTAAACCTTGCTGCGACGTGGGCAAAGCCGACGCCTTGGATTATGTCGCGGGCTATTCGGCATTCAACGATATCAGCGCCCGCGACGTGATCCGCGCCGAGAACAAAACCGGCATTCATCTCATGGGCAAGAGCTTTCCCGGCTTTGCCCCGATGGGTCCTTATCTCGTCACCGCGGACGAAATTCCCGAACCGCAAAGCTTGAAACTGAAACTATCGGTCAACGGCGAGGTGCGCCAGGACTCGAACCTGAGCTACATGATTTTCAAGATCCGCGAAATGATCGCCTACTGGTCGCAGATGGGCCTCAACCCAGGCGACGTGCTTACCACGGGCACGCCGCGCGGTGTGGCGGCGGGGCGGAAAGCCGATCAAGCGCCCTGGTGGCTAAAGCCGGGCGATGTGGTCGAAGCCGAAGTCGAGAAGGTCGGCCGCCTTCGCAATCGAATCGTAGCGGAGCCGCCGTCAAAACCCGATCGATAAGGAACCCTGTCGTGTCGTCTGCGTATTCAATCATTAAACCGACCGGCCTCGTCCATGGCCATAGCGAGTGCCGTTATCTCGACGAGACCTTGCCGGTTTTGACTAGGGTATTAGCTTTGGACCTGATCGAGCGAAAAAAAGATCAGGCCATACTGAAGCATCCCAACACGGGCTGGAGGCTAATTCTTCACGAGGGCGGCGCCGAGGTCAAAGACAAACCGGAACGTAATCACTACGGCGTGCGCGTGTCGAACAATCGCGAAGTCGACAACGCCTATCAGTACTTGCTCGCGCACAAGGAAACACTCGGACTTAAAAAAGTCGTCAAGCGCAGGGAGCGCGACGGCTCCTACTCGATGTTTTTCGTCGAGCCCGGTGGCAACTACTGGGAGATCGAATCCTACGAGAACCGCCACAAGGCCGGCTTGCCTGAAGCAATCGCCTATCCATGGAAAGCCAAACTCACCGAAGAAAAACTTCCCGGCTGCGGTTACATTCCGCAGGCCATGACCCATGGCACGATGGAGTGCACAGATCTCGCGGCATCTGTCAGATTTTACAGAGAAGGCCTGGGGTTGGACGTGATCACCC
>JBLMXG010000360.1:0-13402 GCA_050257635.1 Chloroflexota bacterium | reverse complement strand
ATGCGGTGTCTACTTTGGCACCACCGGCGGACAGGTATACGCATCAGCCGACGCAGGCGACAGCTGGGCGCCCATCGTACGCGATCTTCCGGCTGTCGTCTCCGTCGAAGTGCAGACACTGCCATGATTCGAGTTGCGCTGCCAGCCCATCTGCGCAAGCTTGCTCACGTCGAGGGAGAAGTGACGCTCGAAGTCGGCGGCGTCGTGACGCAGCGTTCGGTTCTCGACGCGCTCGAAGCGCGCTATCCGATGCTTCGCGGTACGATCCGTGACCACGTCACGCAACGGCGCCGGGCGTTTGTGCGGTACTTCGCATGCGGCGAAGATATCTCGCACCGGCCGTCGGACGAGCCGCTGTCCGCTGCGGTCGCAAGCGGCGCGGAGCCCTTCATGGTTGTGGGGGCCATCGCCGGGGGATGAGAATGTAGCTATGGCGCTATGCTTCGCTACAAATCAACATTCACCTTGGAGAAACTCACCATGCTCAAAACCATCGTCCTTTCTACCGGTATTATCGTCCTCGCGCTCGTTGTCATTGTTGCTTTGCAGCCGGGGGAGTTCCGCGTCGAGCGCAGCTCTAGCGTCGGTGCGCCACCGCTGGCCGTGTTTGCACAGGTCAACGATTTCCATAGGTGGGAGGGCTGGAACCCCTGGGGGAAAATCGATCCAGCGATGAAGCAGTCCTACGATGGCGCGCCGGCGGGAGTCGGTGCGATCTACAATTGGAACGGCAACAGCGAGGTCGGCGCAGGACGCATGACTATCACCGAGAGCCGTCCGAGCGATTACGTCAAGATCAAGCTTGAGTTCTTCAAACCCTTCGCGGCCACCAATACCGCGGAGTTTATGTTCAAGCCGGATGGCAATCACACCATCGTGACATGGAGCATGTTGGGTGAAAAAAATTTCATGGCCAAGGCGATCCACCTATTTATGGACATGGATAAAATGATCGGCGGCCAATTCGAAAAGGGGCTGGCGAACATAAAATCCTTGGTGGAGACAGCGCCCGGGCGATAGCGCGGCGGAGTTTCATTTCGTGAGTTGACGAATAATGCGCCAAAAAGCCGGAAACCCTCGGCTCTTGGCATGAAATTGTCTTGAAAGCGCGCAGGATGTCGACTAAAAAAGGGCTCGCGGGAAATCCGGCATTTCGAAAAAACAGCACCGATCGCCGCAAAGGAAAGCCGTCATGAACATTACGCTATGGGTTATTCAGGTGTTGCTCGCGCTCCTTTTTCTTTTCGCCGGCGGCATGAAGCTCGTGCTGCCGATTGAGGAAATGACCAAGGAAATCGCGATGCCGGGCTGGTTTCTTCGTTTCATCGGCGTCGCCGAGGTGCTCGGCGCGCTCGGCCTTATCTTTCCCTGGTTCTTTAACATGCGCCCGGCTCTAACCCCGCTCGCTGCCGCCGGACTGACGATTATCATGGTCGGGGCGACGGCGACCACGCTGATGACAGATAATATTCTGCTGGCGTTGATCCCGTTGGCGGTGGGAGCCCTCACGGCGTTCGTCATCTATGGCCGCTGGTGGTCGGCACGTTGAATTCACGCTTCTGTAGCGTCCAAATTCCGCTAACGTTCTCTTTTGCATAAACTTTCAATGAAGTGCGCGGTCGCGCCGGCGTAACCGAATTCATGTATTTGCCACGCGCAGCAGCTCGATCAAACGGTCCAGATTCGCTTTGATCGTTTCGAACGGCACGGCAGATGAAGTAGTGGCGGCTCGTTCGTTGCTTTCGGCATCTACTATTTCTTGCTGAATAGTTTTGAGCCGGTGGGTCAACTCGGGCTTCACTAGAGGCTGGGCCGCCAACAGCCATTTGGTAGCGCGGGTGAGCTCTTGAACCGCCCGGTCCTTTTCACTCACAGCCGCGGTAAACACTTCCGCGTTGGCGACGTAGAATCTCGCTCGCAGCAGATCGGTTTCCGCCGGGTTCGATGCGCGGAAAATTTCCCACCGAGAGGTATTATAGTCAATCACCCATTCGTCAAAAATTTTTACCCGGCGCCAGGTTCGGTCGAGCAATTCTGCCGCACGGCTCAAGTTTGCCGGCATATAGAGGCCAATTTGAGCTTTGCCGTCAAGAGCCAACCACGGGCGTCGCGAATTCTCGCTATAGCTTAAAGCACGGTCCTGCTCCGCGGGAGCAAATGGACTGGCCGAGTGCTGAATGGTAAAAAAAATAAGGACGAGCATCAAAAAGCAGAAATTGAGGAACGGATCTTTCCTCATGGGAGTCTCCTTAAAAGATCTTTATCCGGCTGCTCGCCATCTTGTACGCTGAATTCTACACTAACAAGCGGCAGAAAAAAGCGGCATCCCTGGTGAACCCCGGAACTTTATCATAGCCTATGCGCACCTCTTCGCTCACCACTTCACGGCGAGCGAAAATTTCGTCGCTCGATCCGCCACCGCATCTGGGCGGAGTGGTTCGGCCTATTTGCTTTTCACGAAAGAGGGAGCGGCCTCGTGAGCAAGCCCATGCCAATATTTCGGCTCTGGCCGATTATTCGGCACGGCGCTTCGACGTCTGTGCCGATCTACCGATCCTAAGCGCCGTCAAAACGCTTTTGGATCGATTGTTTACAACCGACCGGGGCGACGGCCGGTGTTGGCATGGAGCTTGTACATTCGACGATCAGGAGGCGCGCTGAAAGCGCCAAGTAAAATCGAAGTCACTGAGGAGGATTCATGGGACGGACGCTCGAAGGGAAGACGGCATTGGTCACCGGCGGTTCGCGCGGCATCGGACGCGCGATCGTTGCAAAACTTGCTGCCAAAGGCGCGGCCGTGATCGTCAATTACGCGCGCAACGCTACGCAAGCGCGGGAGATCGTAAATGACATTACCGCCGGGGGCGGCAAAGCGACTGCGATTCAGGCGGATGTTTCCAAGGCAGCCGAGGTGCAGCGCCTTTTTAATGAAGCAGAAACGGCGGTCGGACATCTCGACATCGTGGTCGCCAATGCCGGAGTTCATATCGCCCGACCGTTGATCGAGAACAGCGAGGCAGATTACGACTATATTTTCGATATCAATACGAAAGGTGTGTTTTTCACCTTGCAAGAAGCCGCGCGACGGGTGCGCGACGGGGGTCGTATCATCGTCGTTTCGACGGGCGGCACGAAGATGCATTTCGCTAACATGTCGCTCTACCTGGGCAGCAAAGGAGCCGTCGAACAGTTCGCCCGCTCCCTGGCGCTCGAACTTGGCCCGCGCCAGGTGACGGTAAATATTTTGTCACCGGGGTTCACCGAGACAGATATGCTGCCGGACCAGTACCGCGATTATGGCGCAAGCCTGTCGCCCTTCCATCGAATCGGTACGCCCCAAGATGTCGCCGATGTGTCTGCGTTTCTAGCCGGCGATGAGGCGCGCTGGGTCACTGGGCAAAACATTCAGGCCGGCGGCGGCGTAATTTAGGGAGCGTTCGCGCCTACGGTCTAGTGTCCTGGAACGAAGTTCGCAGCCCGAGTAGTAGAACGTCATTCCGGGCAAACCCGGGGGAGCCTGGGGGCAATCCGGAATTCAGGAATCGCTAACAGTTCTGATACCGGCTTTCTCCGGTATAACGCGAAGGTGACTCGAGACTGACTCAACGTATCTCTGAGGCGCCACACTGGCAGTATTTGGAAAGGAAGGTGCGGTATGAAATTTTCAATGATCCCGTTGTTGCTCACTGGAAAAAGTCTTTCGGAAGAAGCGCGCCTCGCGTTGCAGGAACATCGCCTGAAGGATGTTGTCGCTATCCTTCAGAGAGATTACGGTTTGAGCTGCCTCGAAGTCGGCGATCTGCTGGGCATTTCTGCGTGCGACCAGTGACGGTCATAGTTTTGAGTCAAAACAACTTAAAAATTTGCCGGGACGGCCCGTGAGATTTCGCGGGGAAGGAAGAAAATCATGGAACAGATCGCAATCGCCGGTACTGGCCTCAAAACCTCGCGAATTGGACTGGGCAGCTGGGCGATGGGCGGCTGGATGTGGGGCGGGAGCGACGAGCAAGAAGCGGTTCGGACGATTCATGCCGGCTTGGAGCAAGGCATCAATCTCATCGACACGGCTCCCGTCTATGGCTTCGGCAAGGCAGAGGAAATCGTCGGACGCGCGCTGGGCGAATATGGCCGGCGCGAAGAGGTCATTATCGCGACCAAGGCCGGGTTGGAGTGGCATGACGGAAAGATCTCGCGCAACTCATCGCGCCAACGGATCCTCGGCGAAGTTGAAGATTCCCTGACGCGACTGCGCACAAGCTACATCGACCTTTATCAAATCCACTGGCCGGACCCGCTGGTTCCCATCGAGGAGACCGCGGAGGTCATGGCGCTGCTATTCCGGCAGGGGAAAATTCGCGCGATCGGCGTGAGCAACTATTCGCCGCAGCAGATGGAGCGGTTTCGCGGCGTCACGCCGCTTCACGCGACGCAACCACCGTACAACTTGTTCGAACGAGAGATCGATCGCGATGTGCTGCCCTACGCGCGCGAGGCGCAACTCGGGGTCCTAGCCTACGGCGCTCTGTGCCGCGGCCTTTTGAGCGGCGGCATGCACGCGAACAGACAATTCCACGGTGACGACCTTCGCCGGATTGATCCGAAATTTCAACCGCCCCGGTACGCACAATATCTCAAAGCTGTCGATCGTTTAGATCGGTTCGCTCAGCTTAATTACGGGAAGCGCGTGCTCGAGCTGGCAATCCGCTGGTTGCTCGACCAGCCGGGAGTCAGCGTGGCTCTGTGGGGTGCGCGCAAGACCAATCAGCTAACGGCCGTCGCGGAGACCATGGGCTGGGCGCTTGATCGTGGCGCGTTCGATGCGATCGACCGGATCATCGAGGACTGCGTCCGTGATCCGGTCGGTCCGGAATTCATGGCGCCGCCGGCTGAGGCACCATCGCCTTTTGTTTAAATCGTTGCGGCGTCTCGCGAGCGCGTAGATGGTTGTTGATCCGGAAAGCAATATTCAGAACGGCCGATTATACAGAAGGAGCAATCAATCAAGCAGCGACGCTCAAGCAATAATGGACCGATAGTTTCGGCGATGGGGCTCGACTGCATGGGTATGTCCTACGCTTTCGGCCAGGGTGACGATATCTCGAGCAAAAGGCCGCCGCCGTAGAGATCCGGCTTAGCGACAGGGATCTAAGCCGTCTCGACGAGGTTGCGCCGCGCGGAGTGGCCGGTGGATCGCGCCACGGCCAAGAAATGCTGATGCTGGTCAGCGGTCGATTGGGTTTCTGATCAAAAACTTTGAAACGGAGAAATATGATGTCACCAAGAATCGATTTCACAAAAGTTACCTCAGGCGCGTTGCAAGCGATGTACGGCCTGGAAAAATATTTGGCCAAGAGCAGCATCGAGCAGCCGCTGCGCGCATTGGTCAAGGTGCGCGCGTCACAAATCAACGGCTGTGCCTACTGCATCGACATGCATTGGAAGGACGCGCGGGCGGCCGGCGAGACCGAGCAGCGGCTTTACGGTTTGGCCGCTTGGCGCGAAGCGCCGTACTACGGTGAGCGCGAGCGCGCTGCGCTGGAGTGGACCGAAGCGCTGACCTTGATCGCCGATAACCACGTGCCCGACCAGCTCTATGAAGCGATGCGTCGGCATTTCAGCGAGCAGGAGCTGGTAGACCTTACCCTGGCGGTGGTGACGATCAACTCCTGGAATCGCATCGTCATCAGCTTTCGCTCTGAGCCGGGTAGCTATCATCCGGCGTCACGCGTTTGAGAGCGGACATGCAACCGATTGAAGCGGCAATTAAGGGAGCCGAGGACGAAGAGACTGTGGCGACGCCGTACCAGGTGCCGGTGCAGTTCTGTCGCCCGTTCAATCGTCGCGACCTGGCGGCGATCGCCGCAAACTGGGCGACGTCGTCATGGACAATCCACGTCGAGCGACCGAATTGGGACTCGCCTTTACCACGCGCCGGATATTTAAAGTGATCGACGGCCGTCGGCGCCAGGTGCATCACCACGGGTCCTGCAACGATGCCGCATTGCTGGCCAGCTAACAGTCGCTGATTCTAGGGAAACGAAAAACACCATGATTGAAGCGCGTGAACTTTGCCATTCGAAGGGAGCGATCCCCATGTCGAGAGATAATGAAGCCATCGACCAAACGTTCAACGAGTATGTTCAAGCCTTTCAAACACTCGATCCGCGCTCGGTAGCACCCTATTGTGATGTCCCCTTCCTGTTCATCGCGCCGTCAGGGACGCGCGTCATGACGACTTCGGATGAGGTGGAGTCGCTGCTCTCCGTGATGATGGCGGCGCTTAAGGCGCGGGATTACGCGCGTAGCGAGATCACAGATATGAATGTGACCCGGATGAGCGAATCCAGCGCTTTGGTGAGTGTTCGGAGAATTCGTTATCGAACCGACGGTGCCGAACTGGAGCGGCTCGGCGAGACCTACACGCTGCGCAAAGTCGATCACGCCTGGAAGCTCGTCGCAGCTCTGGTCCACGACGCTGACGCGATTATAGGATTGGCATCAGGGTTCGGCGAAAAAAAAGGCGTGTGAATGACAGCGAGCGAAGCCCCGCATTACCCCTGCAAAAAAGATTATTCCCGCTAAAGCGCGGGAAATTGGAAAGCGCCGCGCTGACCTTGATTTACAAGATGTGCCCATCGTTCGGCGTCTGCCGATTAGTCGTCACTCAATTTTCGTCGCGGCGGCACAACGACCGTGTCAGGGCACAAACAACGCTTCAAGTTTCCGTCACTTAGCGTTTGAGAGGTCTGGTTCGATGTCTGGCATTCAAATTGCCCTATCCAATTGCAGCGCGATTAGAAAGTGAGGTGGAGGCGATCATGCGATTCGAGATGTCAATGGTAGTGGGCCTGTTATCGGTTGGCGCGGCGCTGCTGACAAGGATGCAGATTCAAGGTTTCGAGGCCGGGCTAATTTCGGTGACTGCCGAGTATGGCCTGCGCGGCATGCGCTTGGCAGCAAAGCTCTGGCGTGGGCGCTGATCGGTCCGAAGGCGGAAGTCGGCGACCGTGATGAAACCGGGAGACCAGACGATGACAGGTAAGACAAAGCGCTCAGTATTCGGCGGGCATTTTCCGATACTAGCCGCGGCGACGATGTTTTTCGTCATGGCCACCGCAGTCGATTCCAGCGGGGCTGAAGGCACGGCGGGAAACCAGTATCTGATTACCTCCTCGGAGCTGCCGCAGCGACCGCGGAGTGTGGTGAAGTTTTCGCGGCTTGTCGCTGCTGGCGGCACGCCGCTCGGCACGGTGGTTTGGTACGATGATCCGGCGACGCCGAAGCCGGCGGACTATCTCGAGCTTTATGACAGCGACGGCGGTCTGGTGGCGGTGGCATGGTTCGATCGTTACGGCATCGAGCGAATAGCGATGGACCGGGCCTTCGTCGAAGGCAAAGACCCCCTGGAAGGAATTTTCGTCGCGCTCGTCGACGGCGACTTAACGTGAGGCGGTGCTTGCATCATGCTGAAGATCACCGCGCATACGCAGGACACGACCACCGCTCTGGAGCTGGAGGGGCGGCTCGCCGGGCCCTGGGTGACAGAGCTGCGGGAGAGCTGGCAGCGAGCGAGGACAGCGGGACAAACGGTCAGGTTGGTTTTGAAACAGGTTACCTTTATCGACGGCGCCGGTGAAAAATTGTTGGCGGATATCTTCCGGAGCGGGGCCGAAGTCACAGCCGAGGGATGCATGACGAAAGCGATCATCGAGCGAATCAAACAGGGAGGAAAATAATGAGCCAGTCTGTTCGTGAAGTGGCTGAGGGTAATTTCGATGAAATGGTTTTGCAATCGGACCGCCCAGTCTTAGTCGATTTCTGGGCCGAGTGGTGCGGTCCCTGCCGGGCGCTTGCGCCGACTCTTGAGGCGGTGGCGCAAAGTTGGGGGGACCGAGCTCATGTCGTGAAGCTCAATGTCGATGCCGGGCCGGAGGTTGCCGCGCGGTATGGCGTGCGCGCTATACCGACGCTGATTCTATTCAAGGACGGCGGTGAAGTGGAGCGATTGCTCGGCAGCGTAAGCAAAGCCGAGATCGCGCGTAAAGTCGGTCAACACATTGGCTTGAGCAGCAACTAGGAGGAGAGCGATGAACGTGGCACAGGAGAGTTTGAACTACGAGGGCGAGACGAGGGATCTCGCGCCCGACGATAGAATCGCTTCGTTATTCCAGCCGGATACGTTGCTGTCGGCACAATACTTCGACAATCTACGGCGCAAAATGCTGCTGGAGCCGGAGAAGCGGCTGATGCTGGCGATCCTGGAGGACGGTGTTCATTGCTATCGGGATAACCTGAACGCGACTCGCGGCAAGAGAAAACGACATTTCGACGACGCCGCGGCTTGGATCGTTGCCACCGATGGTGATTGGATTTTTTCTTTTGAAAACGTCTGTGAAGCGTTGGGGCTAAATCCTCAGTACCTACGCCAAGGGTTGCTGCGCTGGAAGGAACGAAGAAGCGACAAATTACCGGCTCATCTCCCAAGTGCCACGGCGGAAAGACTGGTGGGCTGAATCGTGGCGGCACAGCCGTCATTCTAGGAGGGAGAACGATGCAAGCATGGGAGTCGATTTTTCGGCAGAGCCGGGTCAACAACGGGATCTACGATGGCGATTCGCTGCCAAGACATAACTGGCGATGGCCCGAAGGCACCTGGTTCCAAGCGCGTCTACGCTATTTGCGCAGCGCGAAAGCCAAATCCATCAAAGCATAACGGAAGCGATCTCGATGCCAATTCTTTGACGCGAGGAGCCGATGAAAATAGCCCAAATCGACTGGCCGCTATTCTGGCAAGCATGGCGCCAACAGAATCCTCTCGACCGAGAGAAATGGCTGGGGCGCTGGGTTTTCGCCGACGATGCGGTGAAGTTATCCATGCGTCCGACTACGCCTGACAAAATTCGCCATCATTCGGTCTGAGGCAGAGAAGGTTTCGGTTTTGGCAAAAATAGGAGCGGCCCAAAAGAGTCGCAGAAAAGCCAGCGCGTGGTCTAGCCTCGCTGGCACTGGTCACGGGAAAAAACCGCACAAGGTAACGCCGGCCATGCGTTGCCTCCTACGCGCCGAGTAGCGGGCGTCACAGCGAGCAAAGGTGATGAGCTGTCAGCGTTGCCATCAATGCGATCGGGTCTGCTATCGGGCTCGCAGAGGCAGTGTGGAAGTGTTGCTGTGCGCGGCTTGCGCTGCTGTGGCTTGGCAACATGGTTTCAGTATCGAAGCCTTGAGGTCCAAAGTCGAGGCGAGGCTGCGCCGCGAGCATTCATTCCATCGCCGGCGGAATCGGAATAATTTGTGCTCCTAGCCCCTTTGAATTCTCGGCCCGCGACCATCCAGGCGTCAAAGACAAAAAGCGAGCCATCGGCCGGGTTTTCGGTCGAAACCCGGGCTCGGGAGATATTATGCTTGCCGGCCGAGATCTTCCAAGCCGGGTTGCCCGGTAGCTTTCACGGCGCGAACCGAAGCCTTGAAACCGGCAAGCCATCTTTTGGCGCGGTTGGCGAGCCAATCCCCGCCGTCACGGACTTTCACCGCTCCCTCGCTTAAATAGTCGAAACCGTCCTGGGCGCCGCGGCGCCGCTCGCGCCGCGTATCGCTCCCCAATTGAGGCGCCCAAAGTAACCCGGCCAACAAGCCGACTGCGAGCCCAACCAGCAAGATAACCAGACCTTCTTCCTCGGTTCTTTTCATCTGCGGTAATCTCTTTCCCTGCTTTTAGTGTTTCCGTAGCCTCAATAGGCTCTAATTGCGCTTTTGAATCTGCAAATGATTATCGACACGCTGGACGCCGGCGACCTGCATCGCCAGCTGCTCGGCGTGCGTTTTTTGATCCGGCGATTCGACAACGCCGGTCAACGATACCACTTTATTAGTCGTATCGACGTCAACACGTGTAAAGTTCGCCGCTCGGTCTGCCACTAATTTCGCTTTGACCGAAGCCGTAATCGTCGAGTCATCGATGTATTGCCCCGCGCTTTGACCGGTCAGTGAATTGCAGCCGGCCGCGGAGAGAATTAGCGCCAGAGCGATGGACACTAAAATTGGTTTGGGTCTTAAAGCGCTCATCATAGATTCCTCCTTTTGATTTGGATGGCGTCGCTTGTGTATGGTTTGATCCGAGCATCTGCAGCATCAGTACACGATCGATCCCTTCTCGATTTGTGCTTTTCTTTGCTCGTACTCGCGGCGGGAGATTCGCTCATTCCGGTAGTCATCTTCGAGCCGATCCATTTGTCGTTTGGCGTTGATTTCGTAGCCCGCGCCGGTGGCTAGGCTGCCCACCGCCGCTCCCCCCAGGAACTCACAACCCCACTGACTGAAGCTTGCAAGCATCAACAGCAATAAAAATTTTTTCATAGGAACCTCCCGCAAGTTTATTGGAGATCGTCTTGGCGACGCCGCCGCCGACAGGTTTGTCGAGTGGAATTTTTGATTAGCGGCTCTTTTTCAGCCTCCGGTTCGCGCCAATGCCGTCATCGATGGTCGAAGCGCCAGCGGGCTGATGTCGCGTCTGACTTTTTTACAAAAATCCTGCACACGCGTAACTACAAACCCTATGCCAATTGCCGCAGCGCACGATACTCTCGGCCTTTTGACAACTTAGCTCGGCGTCGAGTTTTGTGCGCGGAATGTTTGTTGGTGTTTTTGCGCACGTTGTAGTCGGAAAATCACTGGCATGTTGAGTATCTTGCATTTCGTCGGGACAATGGATTGTTGACGCAGCCGCCCCACAGACGTGAAGTAGGCACGGCATATAGATCCAGCGGTTCAACCCGGCAGCATAAATCTGCATTCAATGGAAGAAATTCCCTGACGGGATCGAGGGAAAACCCAGCAGTGAATTTACTAACGTATTGCTTTCTAAAGAAAAAATAATTTTCGACACGGATGGCACAAGCGTTGCTGTTCTACCTGAAGCAAATCACTTGCGGGTAACCGCATCAATCAAAGCATCAGAACTGATTCAGAACGCAGCCGTGCGGGCGGAGAGATTCGTGCTGTGAATTAAGAGAAATAAGCTGGATTCAGCGACATGGAACGATTATTACGCTCGTGCTTGTTAATTGCCTGCTCGCGCAGAGCCTGCATGTAAGCAGTTGCCTCAACACGGGGCTAATTAGATGTAACCGCGCGGAGTGCATGCTACCGAATTGAGCCGAGGGTCGTCGTGTCAACGAGAATTGATTTCAAGCGCGCACTTAAGTGGCTGTCGTCGCTGTTGGTGGCGGTTATGATTCAAAGCTGCTCAATCATGTCAGGATCGCTCCACCGCTCGGTTTCCGATCCGGCGGATTCAGCAGTCTTTAGCAAATTCACTCCAGCGGAAAACCGCGGGGTTGCGGCGAGCCGGTCTGGCGCAGAAGATGGGACGAATCTTTCCTCGGTGTTATCTTCGCGGCATGTCGGAGAAGCATCATGGTATGGCCCTGGCTTTCGCGGCAAAAAAACCGCCAGCGGCGACGTCTTCGATGATGAGAAATTCACCGCGGCTCACAAGACCCTTCCCTTGGGCAGCAGAGTGAGAGTGACTAACCTAAGCAATAAAAAATTCGTCGAGGTTGAAATCAATGATCGCGGGCCGTTCGTGGCAGGGCGGATCATCGATTTGTCCCGAGCCGCCGCGCGACGATTGGGCATGATCGATGACGGCACGGCCAAAGTCCAAGTTGAGCTGCTTGGCGACAGTCGAATGTCCGAGCAAGCACGCAGTGCGAATCGGTAGTGATGCCGAGGAGCCGCTGCATAACAGCTGTCGAAAAAAAATACCAATATCCATCGCCTCACAGCCTTCGGTTGCGCTCCTTGCGGATATGTTTTCGCGTGATGACTTCCCGGTGGTTAAATGCGCGCCGATCGTGATCGGGACTTTTGAGCGCGTGCGACGATGACAGGATTACACTTCTTCGTATCGCCCATGGAAACGGCAAGGGCAAAAACTATTTTCGGGGAAGGAGGATGTAGTAATGTTGAGTTGGTCGGTTACGTTTCTTGTCGTCGCTTTAATTGCCGGGGTTTTGGGCCTTACCGGTATTGCCGGCGCGGCCACTCAGATCGCCTGGATCTTGTTCGTGATTTTCCTGATTCTATTTATCGTCGGCTGGGTGACGGGACGCCGACCACCGGTCTAAGGGTGGTGTCGCGCTGTCGCGTTCACGAATCACTCGCACATTAGCTGTGCATCGTTTGAGTATCTGCGCTCCCGGAAAAAACTTGAGCGCGGCAGCCGCGCTCAAGTACCTCTTGGCTCGTTTTTTTTGAGGACTTCTTCAAAGCCGGCTCAGCTCACTCTGCAGGAGGGTGCAGGAGCTCGCGCAATAGCGGCGCGAGATCCAGTGCCCTCAGCGCGCCTATAGCTGCTTCCCAACGACCCTCAGCGCACAGGCCCTGTATACCCGCGTCCTCGTAAGCTTGAAGGATCGTTTCAAGGCATAGGTCTCGAATGCGTTTTGCAAAATTTCCCGGGTCCATAATAGCTCCCATAGAAGGGAAGACCTAACGTGCGGCGCTTTATCCAAAAAAAATTGTTGCAGAAGTCTTTGTTTTTGCGTATCGGTCGCAGGCTTGATCAACCGACTCACCGTCGAGTAGTGCAGACGGAGATGGTGTGCCATCTCCGTCTGACTGTAGCCGTGCAGGTAAACCGCCTCTGCGATCAACCGGTCCCGCTTTGCTTTCCCCGGAGCTTTCTGGTCAAAGAGTTTCTTTAGGCTCGGTCTGCTGATCAACCTTTGCCCCCTCGGGATCTCCCGTATCCTCCGTTTGCCCCTAATACGGTCGTTTCAAGCTTCGGCAAACCCCTTGGTTCCCAACAGGCACTGGGCCGCCAACTCCTCCCAGATCGTGCCTTGACCGATCCCATCTCTCACATACTCCCGGTACTTCTCCATGCCGCGGTGAAGCTTTTTATCCGGAGTTGAAAAAGATTACCAAGGATTGGAATATGAGCGCGCGGGAGTAAAAGTCGGCCATGAATCCATTTGCGATTCTGTTCGCCGATCGATTCATGCCGTAATTACAGTAACAACTCGCTTCATACGCAAAATCTCGGATGGTGCGTCCGAGCGTCATGCTCGCATCGGGGCCATGAAGTGCAAGTTGCGATAGAACCGCAAATTGTCCGGCAAGTGAAACAGAGGTTGTGTTTAATAGCGTGATTGGCCTCTTATACTGAGAAGCGCGAGGTTTTTTCTCATAGTTTATTTTTGAAAATTCTCGTCGTGGGCCGTCACGATTTTGGACTGCGCCCCTCCGACTGGAGACTTTTTAGCGAGAATTGAGGGGAGCTTGATCGGTGGTGTTAGTTGATTGCATTGCCATCTCGTATTCCTCTGGGGGTAGATATCCCAGAGCCGAATGTAACCGCTTCTTGTTGTACACCTCCTCGATGAAATGGGGAAGTCGCAGG
>JBLMXG010000359.1:0-9030 GCA_050257635.1 Chloroflexota bacterium | reverse complement strand
TCGGCGGCACCGTCGGTGACATCGAGGGCCTGCCTTTTCTCGAGGCTGTGCGCCAAATTGCCTGGGACTGGGGCCGCGAGAATGTCCTCTATATTCATTTAACTCTGGTGCCGTACATCACCGGCGGCGGCGAGCTCAAGACCAAACCGACGCAACACAGCGTCAAGGAGCTTACCGGCTTGGGCATTCAACCGGACATTCTCCTCTGCCGCACCGATCGTATCCTCGATAAGAAGATCAAGACCAAAATCGCGCATTTCTGTAACGTCGCCGAAAATGCCGTCATAACTGCCAAAGACGTCGAGTGGATTTACGAGGTGCCGCTGATTTTCCACGAGGAAGGGCTAGACGAGCGTATCGTCGAGAAGCTCAATATCTGGACCGGCGCACCGCATCTGGAAAACTGGCAGCGGGTCGTAAACGTGCTGAAGGAGGCGAAAGACTCGGTGCGTATCGCGGTTGTGGGCAAGTACATGAGCCTCAAAGAATCCTACAAGAGTTTGCTGGAAGCGCTGGTTCATGGTGGGATCGCCAATGAAGTCCGGGTCGAGATCGACTGCGTCGAAGCAGAGAAAGTCGAGCAGGATGGTGTCGAGGCGGTGCTCAAGCAAGTCGATGGCATTCTCATCCCCGGTGGTTTCGGCGATCGAGGCAGCGAGGGTAAGGTCGCGGCGATCCGCTACGCCCGTGAGAATCATATTCCGTTTTTCGGGATCTGCCTCGGCATGCAAATGGCAGTGGTTGAGTTCGCGCGCAACGTCTGCGGTCTGCAGGGCGCCAACTCGAGCGAGTTTGACTTGCAAACGCCACATCCGGTGATTCATCTGATGGCGGAGCAGAAAGCGATCGATACCAAAGGCGGAACCATGCGCCTGGGAAATTATCCCTGCGTCCTGCAGAATGAAACTCTAGCCGCGAAATTGTACGGCAGAGAAAAGATCGACGAGCGGCACCGCCACCGCTACGAATTCAACAATCACTATCGCGCCGAGTTTACCTCTAAGGGAATGGTTTTGAGCGGTCTTTCACCGGACGGTAGCTTGGTCGAGATTATCGAGCTCAAGGATCATCCTTGGTTCCTCGGGTGCCAATTTCATCCTGAGTTCAAATCTCGCCCCATGGCTAGCCACGCGCTCTTCCGCGGCTTCATCCAAGCCGCCTTGGCCAATCGCAAAGCGCTACCCGAGGTGCCGCGCATGAAAATCGTCCGAACCTAGTTCCATTCCATTACGTCTCCCCATGGCAACCAAGGCAGTTAACGTTGGGCAGCTCAAGATCGGCGCCGGATTACCGCTCGCGGTGATCGCCGGCCCCTGCGTGATTGAGAGCAGAGAATCGGCCTTGCGCCACGCCGCCGCACTCAAAGAGAAAGCTGATCGCGCCGGCGTGCCGTATATTTTCAAATCTTCTTACGACAAAGCCAACCGCTCTTCGGTCAATTCATTTCGCGGCCCAGGATTGGACAAAGGTCTTGAAATTCTCGCCCAGGTGAAGGCGAAAATCGGCGTGCCCGTGCTGACCGATGTTCATGAAATCGACCAAGTGGCTGCGGTGCGCGAGGTTGCCGACATCTTACAAATCCCGGCATTTCTTTGCCGCCAGACCGACTTCGTGCTGGCGGTGGCGAAATCCGGTCAAGTCGTAAACGTCAAAAAAGGTCAATTCCTCGCCCCCTGGGATATGCGCAACATCGTCGACAAAATCGTTTCTACCGGCAACGAACAGATTCTCCTAACCGAACGGGGCGCGTCCTTCGGTTATAACAACTTAGTTTCCGATATGCGCTCACTGGTGGTCCTGAGAGAGATCGGCTATCCGGTGGTGTTCGACGCCACCCATAGCCTTCAGTTGCCCGGCGGTCTCGGCAACGCCTCCGGCGGCGAACGCAAATATATTCCGGCATTGGCTCGAGCGGGCGTCGCGGTTGGCATCGATGCGCTGTTCATGGAGGTCCATGAGGATCCTGATCATGCCTTGAGCGACGGGCCGAATTCTCTTCACTTGGGTGATTTCTCAACCCTACTCGAGGCCGTCAAAGAGATCGACGCGATGGTCAAGCGAGGCGGCCGGCTGTGAAAAAAGGGGAAATACTCAAGCGCGCGGCGGATGTGCTGCGGATCGAGTCGGCAGGGATCTTGTCGATCGTCGAACGGCTCGACCAGAATTTTGTTCGTGCGGTGGAGCTGCTGCGCGATTGCCGCGGCAAGGTCGTAGTTACGGGCTTGGGGAAGTCTGGCTTGATTTGCCATAAAATTGCCGCGACCTTCGCTAGCACCGGTACGCCGGCATTTTTTCTCCATTCCGGCGATGCGATTCACGGCGATCTCGGCATGGTCATGGGCGGCGATGTAGTTTTAGCGATTTCCAACAGCGGCGAGACCGATGAGCTGCTCAAACTGCTGCCTCATTTCAAACTGAGCGGAATTAAATTGATCGTGATGACCGGCAATCCCAACTCTTCGTTGGCCAGGGCCGGCGATGTCGTCTTGAATGTCGGCGTAAAAGAAGAAGCCTGCCCGCTCGGTTTGGCTCCGACTGCCAGCACCACGGCTGCGCTTGCCATGGGTGATGCCTTGGCGGTGGTGCTGCTCGAGCAGAAGGGTTTTAAGGAAGAAGATTTCGCAATGCGTCACCCGGGCGGCGTTCTGGGCCGCAGGTTGATCTTGCGAATTGAAGATTTGATGCATAGCGGAGAAGATCTTCCCTTGGTCCGGCGGGCTACGCCGGTTAAGGAAGCGCTCTTTGAAATAACCTCGAAGCGCTTGGGAATCACCGGAGTCACCGATGACAACGGCAATTTGATCGGTGTCATCACCGACGGCGACCTGCGCCGCGGCTTGCAGACCTATGGCGACGGCATTCTCCACAAGCGCGCGGACGAAGTGATGACGGCCAATCCGCGCACCATAGAAAAAGACGTCCTCGCGGCTCATGCGCTTGCGCAAATGGAAGACAATTTGCCGCGGCCCATCACGGCGCTCTTCGTGCTCGACCACGTGCACAGGCCGATCGGCGTCATTCACCTCCACGATATTCTCAAAACGGGGATCTGAGCTGTCGGTGAAGCGCGTTTCGTCGGGCGTTCGCTCGAAAGCCAAAGGTATTGTTTTGCTGCTCCTCGATGTGGACGGCGTGCTCACGGATGGCCGAATCATCATCGACGACCGCGGTGTCGAAACCAAGCAATTTCATGTCCGAGATGGGCAAGGGATCGCCTTACTACTCCATGCCGGCATCCAAGTCGGGATCATAACGTCGCGTTCGTCTCAAAGCGTGAGCTATCGGGCCAAGGAGCTCGGTATCAGCCCGGTCCGTCAAGGGGTTCACAACAAGCTTAGTGCCTACAACGAAATCAAGCGGCGACAGAGTCTCAAAGATAGCCAAATCGCTTATATAGGGGATGATGTTGCCGATCTTCCTATTCTCCGTCAGGTTGGGTTAGGGGTCTCAGTGGCCGATGGCTGGCCTGGGCTTCGCCGGGCAGTGAATTACGTCACTAAAGCAAAGGGGGGACACGGCGCGGTTAGGGAACTAGCGGAGTTGCTGTTGAAAGCTCAGGGGAAATGGCTTGCGGCGCTAGCCCACCTTGATTGATCGGAAGAGTTGTTGAGTAATCAAAGCAATTTTCATGCCGATTGCTTTACACTCGCCTTTAAGCGTGTTATTTTTGCACTTTGTGTGAGTTGCCATGCGTAGAGCCAGACGCTCAGTTCTATTGATAGTGATCTTACTCTCCTTAGGGGGGGTAGGTTACAAGGTCGCCGAGATCGTTCGCAACGTGCAAAAGGAAATTAAGACGAGCCCGCTGAAGGCGCTTGATTACTTACCCGAATCCTCGCTCCACATGAAAGACTTTCATCGGTCGAAAATTGAAGACGGCCGCAAGGTGTGGGAGCTTTTCGGCGACGAGGCGAATTATTTTAAGGATCAAAAAGAGGCCGTAATCAAGAAACCGAGATTCTATTATTATGACAAGAAGGGCGAGGTCGCTGAAACCACGGGAGAAGAGGCGCTGGTCTATCTCAATGATAGAGAATTGGAACGAATGGAGCTCCGCGGCGACGTTCAAGTTTCCTTTCAGGGTTATGTGTTAAACTCGGAAGCAGCCAATTATCTGCCGGCAAAAGACCAAATTATACTGCCGAGCCACACCACTGTCGTGGGCGACGGGATCGCCGTGGAAGGCGCCCGGATGGAAGTAGAATTGGAGACCAAAAAGATTCGCCTAATACAAGCGGTGAAAACAAAAATCGAGCCCGATAAGTTGGCGAAGAAAAAAAATATCGCTTCTACTGACCTGCGGATCGGGGGATAATATGGTTCGCGCCGCGTTGGCATGGATAGTTTTCGCTTTGACGATCTATGGTCATATGGCGCTGGCGGCCAACGCGCCGGCGACTAAGGACGAAGCTAAAAAAAGCTCAACGGTATTTGAATTCAATAAGAAAGATCCGATTTACATCACCGCGGATTGGATGGAAGTCGATCAAAAGCAAAATACCATTACCTATAAGGGACGCGTGGTTGCGATTCAAAATAACATGACCATGCGGAGCGAGACTCTCACCGCCTATTACGACCCGGAAATGAAACAAATGAAACAAATCGTCGCCGAAGGCAAGGTGAACGCTACACAGGGCAATCGCGTGGCCACGGGTGACAAAGCGGTCTTCGACGATCAAGCCAAGACCGTCACGCTTACCGGCAGTCCGGTCATGCGCCAAGGGAACAGCCAGGTGAGCGGCGTCAAAGTCGTCTATTTCATCGAGAAAGATAAAGCGATTGCCGAAGGCGACAGTAAGGTTCGCGTGCGCGCGACAATATTTCCGGAAGAGCTCAAAGGTCGGGAGCAAGGGGATGCCAAGACAAAATGAGCGCCCTCAGAGCGGTGTCGGTGGCCAAATCCTATGGCGGTCGGCGCGTTGTGAACGGTATCAGCTTGGAGGTGAAGGGCGGTGAGGTCGTCGGCTTGCTCGGTCCAAACGGCGCCGGTAAAACGACGACGTTTCATATGATGGTCGGTTTGATTCAGCCCGATGACGGGAAAGTGCTCATGAACGATGAAGATCTCACCGGCGCGCCGATTCATGAGCGGGCGCGAGCCGGAATCAGCTACTTGCCGCAAGAATCGTCGGTGTTTCGCCGGCTGACGGTGGAAGAAAATTTGCGGGCGGTTCTTCAAACCCTCGATCTGAGCGCTGCGGAACAGCAAGAGCGGGCCGATGCCTTAATGAAAATGCTCGGTGTTGCCCACCTGGCCACTCATAAGGCGATTACCCTCTCCGGCGGCGAGCGTCGCCGAGTCGAGATCGCTCGCGCACTGGTGCTATCGCCCTATTTCCTGCTCCTCGACGAGCCGTTCACCGGCATCGACCCGATTGCCGTGGCCGAGATTCAGAAAATCGTCCGACGGCTGATCAACAGCGGTATCGGCATTCTCATCACCGACCATAATGTTCGGGAAACGCTCGGCATCTGCGACCGCGCCTACATTGTCAACGAAGGGTCCGTACTCGAAGAAGGCACACCGGAAAAGATCGCCGCGAGCGCGAAAGCGCGCAAATTTTACCTGGGAGAAGGCTTCAGGTTTTAGTTATGGCTCTCGAGATTCGACAAGTTCAGAAGCTCGCTCAACAGCTGGTGATGACGCCGCAGCTACAGCAGGCGATCAAGCTGTTGCAGCTATCCCGGGTAGAATTGGAGGAGATGGTTTCAAAAGAGTTGCAGGAAAATCCCGCTCTGGAAGAAAGCCCTACCGAAGAAACGGAAAGCAGCGAACAGCCCCGCAATGAAATCCCGGAAAGCGCCACGCCCGATGCCGCGGAATTGGTTGTCAACCGTGAACTATCGGCGGTCGATAAGATCGGCACGCTGGATTGGCAGGAATATCTCGATACCCATTCCAATTCTATCCATGGCTCGCTCACCGCAGAAGCCACGGCGGAAGACGGCGACTCGCCGCCGTCGTGGGAAAACAGCCTGACGAAGAAAACCACCTTGGAAGATCATTTGATCTGGCAATTGCGTCTATCCAAAATCACCGACCGGGAGTCTGCGATCGGTTTGCATATCATTCAGAATCTTGACGAGAACGGGTACCTGGCGCTTAGCCGAGAAGAGATCTGCAACGCAACCGGGAGCAGCCCGGAAGAATTCGAGAGCGTGCTCAAACGTATTCAGTTTTTTGATCCAGTGGGAGTTGCGGCGCGCGACCTGCGCGAGTGTTTGCTGGTCCAGTTGGAGAACTTAAAGCTGAGCGACAGTCTGGCGGCAAAGATCGTCGCCGATTATTTGACATTTCTCGAGTCGAAACGGTACGAAAAATTGGCCAAGGACTTGGGCATTACTATTGACCAGATCGCCGAAGCGGCGCACCTCATTGCCTCCCTCGAGCCCAAGCCCTCGCGCGGCTTCGAACAGGACGAGGTTCGCACCGTACTACCCGACGTTTTCGTCGAGAAAATCGGTGACGATTATCATATTTATCTCAACGACGATGGTGTGCCGCGGCTGCGAGTGAGCTCGCTCTATCGGCGTATGGCCGGTCAGGAGGGCGTCGAGGAGGAGCAAGCGCGGCAGTACCTGCAGGAAAAAGTGCGCGCCGCGACCTGGTTGATCAAGAGTATCCAGCAGCGCCAGCAAACGCTTTTTAGAGTTACGCAAAGCATCTTCAAATTTCAGCAGGAATTCCTGGATCATGGTGTCAGTCACCTCAAACCGATGGTTCTACGCGACGTGGCCGAAGATATTCACATGCATGAATCCACAGTAAGCCGCGCCACGGCGAATAAATATGTGCACACGCCGCAGGGCCTCTTCGAGCTTAAATTCTTTTTCCAGAGCGGCCTCAAAGGCGGTAACGGCGAGGATGTGGCGAGTGAAAGCGTCAAGGAAAAAATTCGCGGCATCATCGGAGCCGAAGATCCGCGCAAGCCTTACAGCGACCAACATATCGCCGCCATGCTGTCGACCGACTCGATCGATATCGCACGGCGCACCGTGGCGAAATATCGCGAGGCCATGGGCATTCTTCCTTCTTCCAAGAGACGTCAGCCTTTTTTGCGCAAATAGTTTTTGCGGAGTTGAACCATCCATGAGCGACATAAAAGTTTCGGTCACGTTTCGGCATGTTGCGCCGACCGAGGCCTTGAAGCGCTACGTCGAGCAAAAAATTCACCGGGTGGGCAAATTTTTTTCGCAGCCGCTGGAAGCGCACGTGATTCTCTCGGTGGAATCGAAAGAATGCCAACTGGCGGAAATGGAGTTGCACGCCCACGGCACGAGGTTGCACGGTAAAGAGCAACACCAAAACCTCTATGCGGCCATCGATCTTATCATCGATAAGATCGAGCGGCAGATCAAAAAACAAAAAGATAAGACCAAGCTCAAGCGAAGAAAGTCGAACGCGTGAAGATTACCGATTTTCTCACCGTACAATCAATTATTCCGGCACTCAAGAGTCGCGAGAAAAGCGCCGTGCTCGCTGAAATGGCCGATTGGTTGGCTGTCATTCATCCTCAATTGAACGCCAAGCGCGTGCTCGACGTGCTTCAAGAGCGTGAAAAAATCAGCACCACGGCGATCGGCGAGGGCGTTGCCATTCCCCATGGTAAACTTCCCGGGGTGGATCGTGTTCTGGGAGTCTTTTCACGCAGCGCGGAAGGGGTGGATTTTGCTTCCCTCGACGGCGAGCCGACGTATCTTTTTTTCGCATTGATCGCGCCGGAAAACGCCGCAGCGGATCATTTAAAGGCGCTGGCGCGGATTTCTCGGTTGCTAAAGGATGAAGCATTCCGCCGCCAGTTGATGGTCGGTGAGACCGCGCAAGACCTCTATAATATCATCGCGGCCGAGGACGAAAAGTTTTGAATTGCCATGGCCGATGGCTTGGATATTCTCATTATCACCGGTCTTTCGGGCTCAGGTAGAAGTTTCGCCATTCGTGCTTTCGAGGATAATGGCTATTTTTGCGTCGATAATCTCCCCGCGCCGCTGATTCCAAAATTCATCGAGCTGTGCCGAGGCTACCAGGAGGAAATTCGGCGCATCGGCCTCGGCGTCGACCTGCGGGGCGGCCAGTTTCTGCAAGCGCTGCCTCAAGCGCTATCCGAGGTGCGCGCCGCCGGTCACCATGTTCAAGTTGTTTTTTTCGACGCGTCGGACGAGGTCTTGCTGAGACGATTCAGCGAAACCCGCCGGCCCCATCCCCAAGCCGGGCAAGGATCGATTCTGGACGGTATTGCGCGCGAGAGAGAGGCGCTGCAGTCAATCCGAGCCCTCGCCGATAAGGAGATCGACACCAGTAATTTTAACGTGCACCAGCTTAAGCGCGAATTGGAACAGCAATTTTGCCAAACCCCGGCGGCGCGTCGGATGGCGCTGTTTTTTATCTCGTTCGGTTACAAATTCGGCATCCCGCACGATGCCGACATGATTCTCGACGTGCGGTTTTTGCCCAATCCTTATTTCGTCAATGAGCTGCGCGAACAAACCGGCTTGGATTCCGCGGTGCGTGAATATTTGCTTGACGACGCGGAGACACTGGCCTTTCTCGATCGCCTGTATGCGCTCCTCGAGTTCGCGTTGCCGCTTTACGAACGCGAAGGCAAAAGCAGCTTGACGCTCGCTCTCGGGTGCACGGGCGGCCGGCACCGCTCCGTCGTGTTGGTCGAAGAGCTCAAAAAAAGATTCAGCGGAGGCGGCTTTTGGATCCACGCCAAGCATCGGGATGTTGACAAATAAAGCTATGGCCAGAGTCGTCAAAAAATTGGAAATCAAAAACAAACTGGGTTTACATGCGCGTGCCGCCGCGTTGCTGGTGCAAACCGTCAATAAATTTTCCGCCCAGGTGACTTTTTCCAAGGACAGTCAGACGACCGATGGCCGGAGCATCATGGGGGTGTTGACGCTGGCTGCGCCGCAAGGCAGCAAGATTCAGGTCGAAGCCAACGGCGAGGACGCCGAGCGCGCTGTCAAGGCGATCGAAAAGCTCATCGATAACCGATTCAACGAAAACGAGTAAGGTTGAAT
>JBLMXG010000358.1:0-12552 GCA_050257635.1 Chloroflexota bacterium | reverse complement strand
CGGAATGCCGCAGACCGCGCCTGTTTGTTGGTAATCTTTCCAACCCGAACCGACGAGATAGCCGCGCACGATGCACTCCACCGGCGCTGGAAGGCTTTTCTTTACCAGCATGGTGCGGCCTTCGAGCCACGCTTTGTGCGGCTGGCAGGCCGCGGGAAATTTTTCCACGTCGGTGGTGATCAGGTGGTTCGGGATTAAGTCTTTAATCACCTCGAACCAATAGACCGACATCGCGGTGAGGATCTTGCCTTTGTCGGGAATCAAAGTCGGCAAGATCACGTCGAAGGCGGAAATGCGGTCGCTCGCGACCAACAGGAGCTTATCGCCCAAATCGTAAATATCGCGAACTTTGCCGCGGTTGAACAGTTTTAAACCGGATAGCGTTGCTTCAGCCATGGCTCTATCTCTGGGGTTGGGGTCCTAGTGAATCAAATCCTCGATCGGCATCCTGGCGCGATACGTTTTGCGCGCCGGGAATGAAACCCATCAAAGCAGTTGCTTGACTTCGGCTTCGTTGAAGCCCGTCAGTTTATTTTTACCCTTGATGATCACAGGCCGCTTGAGCAGATTCGGGTCTTTGAGCATGAGCTTGATCGCTTCGTCTTTGGACGGCGTCTTCTGCTTCATGTTCTTTTCGCGATAGAGCGGGGTCCGGGTATTCAAGAAGGGCTCGATGGGACTGTCGCCGATCATCTCGCGCAGCTCTGTCTCGGTGAAAGGATGTTTGCCGTACTCTCTCTCCTCGAGATCAACTTTCCTTGCTTGCAAGAAACTTCTTGCTTTGCGACAGGTCGTTCAGGTCGCTTTGTAGATGAACTTGATCTTGTTCGCCATGCTCGGTTCCTGCTATTTGAAAAATTTCGCCACCCGTTCGAAAGCCGCAGGCTCGACCTCATTGCGCACCGGCCAATCGGCTTTCGAGTTCAACGGAATGGTTGCATCGATGATCGCTACGGTGTCGCCGAGCCAGCCGCGGAAACTCTGCACTTCGCGGATGATCTCGATGTCCTTGTCCCAATGCACACGGGTAGCCACCGCCCACATCACTTCGCGCTCGTTGAAGACATCAATGTCCTCATCCACGATCACCGCGAGCTTGAGATTGGGCATCTCTACGAAGGCCTGCATGCCGGCCTTATTGGGCTCGTTTTCAAATTCTTTCTTGATCGAAATGTAGCAGATACAGCGGCCGCAGCCGGAGGCGGCGAGGTGGATTCCTTTGATGCCGGGGATGTTCTTTTTGATGACGTTGTAGGTGCTGCCTTCCTTGGGAATGCTGCCGAGGTTCCAATGGTCCATGTGGCCCGGCCAGAAATCTTCGACGATGCCGCCGCGGCGGTGGGTAATCGCGGTCACTTCGATCACCGGCACGTCCATCTTTGGTTGGGCGTAGCCGAGAATTTCTCCGAAGGGATTCTGCGGTTTGCGTACGCCCGGGAGAATTTCCCCCTCGATGATCACCTCGGCATCGGCCGGAACCATAAACTCATCCCCCCAGGTCGTCGAGGGCGTGACTCGCAGCGGCTCCTTGAGGAAGGCTGACGCCGTCAGATAGTCGTTGTTTCCCATGGCGGTCATGGCGCAGGAGGAAAGGTAAAACGCGGGATGATGTCCCAGGATGACGATTACCGGCGCGCGCAGGTTCTGTTCTTCGTAATCGCACGCCATCGCTTCGAGATGATGATGTTTGTGCGCCGAGAAGCTCATATGCTGGGGATCGTGATATTTATTCTTAGTGAACGTGATGTCGTAAAAATCGGCATTCAACCCCTTCATCGCGCAGGTCATCGTGTGATAGGGACCGGCGTCGCCTTTTTGATGCATCGGCATGGGCAGAGCCCTGAGGTCCGCCTTTTCGCCGGTGAGAACGACTTCTTTTACCGGCGCTTTCTCCGCCGCGATGACTTCGATCTTGCCTTGCTGCTGTTCGAGCTTCGCGACTTCGAGGCTGACCTCCATGGGCGACTTGATGTCGCCCATGTCGAGGGAATCGGCGACGTACTGACGGGTCACCCAAGG
Organism: Chloroflexota bacterium; assembly: GCA_050257635.1. Classification (GTDB taxonomy): domain Bacteria; phylum Desulfobacterota; class Binatia; order UBA9968; family UBA9968; genus DP-20. The sequence goes on along the minus strand of JBLMXG010000358.1, from coordinate 10,533 downwards.
GTTGTAAAACATTGGAAACGGCGACTTCTGGCCGTTCAACGCAGGCACGTTCTCGAACAAAACCATCTTCTGCTCATGACGCAAGTCGAGGTGCTTCAAGTAGGCGACGGTTTCATAATTGTTCGCGTCGATGAAATTTCTCTCACGAATCACCGAGCCTTCCCTCTTCGCGCCCTCCTGAGCGATAAAGCTTGGCAGGTCTTTGGCCATTTAAGTCTCCTCTGAAACAAGAATAAGAGTTCGCGGATATCGTTTCTACTTAGTCGAATCCCCGTTGGAGTGCAAGCGAGTCTAGCTGCTGATCAACCCTTTGAACGCGCGCAGTTTGTGACGCCAGCCGGAGTGACAGAGCAGATTGAGAAGGTGGCGGACCTGGCGCGCTTTCTGTTCGGTGGCAGGATACCAAGGGAACTCCTCTTTAAGTCCGAACCTGTCGGTGACGATGGTTTTTTGCTGGCAAAACTTACGAATGCCTTCGGCGCCGTGGCGCGAGCCAAAACCACTGTCTTTGCGCCCGCCCATGGGCGCATCGACGACGATGAAAGGCACCAAGCTATCGTTGATGCAAACCGATCCGCTCTGCATTTCCTCTGCCAGGCGAATAGCTGCCGCCGCATTGCGGCCGAAGATGCTGCCGCTCAGCCCGTAGCGCGATGCATTGGCCAGGCGCAACGCTTCGGCGGCGTTGCCTACTCTAGCGATGGGTAGAATGGGTCCGAAAGTCTCTTCGGTCATAACCTGCATCGAATGATCGACATCGACGAGCACTGTCGGCTCAAAATAGTAACCCGGCAGGCGCGAGTTGCGCCGCCCGCCAGTGAGCGCCCTGGCGCCTTTGGCCAGCGCGTCCTCGACCTGAGCCGAAACTTTTTTCAATTGGGATTCGGAAGTCAGGCAACCGATATCGACCTCATTGGCACTCGGGCCCTGGCGCATGGCTCGCACTCGCGCGACAACCTTGTCGACAAATTCTTGGTACACGGGTGCTTCGACATAAACCCGCTCGATGGAGGTACAAATCTGGCCGCAATTCATCATCGCACCCCAAACGCAAGCGCCGGCGGCCCGATCGAGGGCAGCGTCCTTCAAAACGATCATCGGGTCTTTGCCGCCCAACTCGAGGGATACCGGAATTAAGCGATCCGCTGCCCGCCGCATGACTCGCTTGCCAGTTTCGACGCTGCCGGTAAAAGCGATCATGTCTGCGTGATCGACCAGTGCCTCGCCAGTGGCGCCATAGCCGGTAACCACCTGCAGCAAATTCTCGGGAAACCCGGCTTTAAGCGCGATATCAGCGCCAAAAAGAGCCGAGAGAGGAGTTAACTCCGACGGTTTGATGATCACCGCGTTGCCTGCCATCAGGGCCGGCAGAGCCTCGCCCAGCGTCATGGTCAATGGGAAGTTCCACGGGCTGATGATACCGACGACGCCGCGCGGGGCATAGGTCGAAATCACTTTTTTGGTTTTGAGCAACGGGAAGTGCGGGCGAATTTTTTTTGCGCGGAGATAACGCGCGCTTTTTTTCGCCCAGACACCGATGGCATCGCACAGATACAAAAGCTCGTTGCCATAAACTTCCGCCCGAGGCCGGCCGGTTTCGCTGGTCAAAATATCCGCAAGCTTGTCGGCTTCGTCCAGCAGCAAATCGCGCAGCCGGTAAAATAATTGGGCGCGCGCTGCCAGGGTCGTTTTCTGCCAAACCGCTTGGGCCGCGCGGCCGCGCTCCACCGCGGCGCCGATATCGGATGGCGACGCAACGGGCAATTCGGCGATTTGCTCCAGCGTCGCGGGGTTTCTAACGATGATCGGGTCGACGCTCACGTATTCTCCAATTCGATGTCAGAATGGCGATTCGATCCACCGTGCGAACCGACACGAAATTAACGCGGGAGCGCTGAATCAGCTCCTTGGGCTAAACCATCACTTGGCCGCCGCAGATATTGATGGCTTGGCCGGTGATACCTCGCGCCGCCTCCGAAGCGACATAGCAAACCAGCTCGGCGATTTCTTCGGCTTGAAGAAATCGCTTGATCGGCACTGCAGCGGCGGCTTGAGCGCGAAACTCTTCCGCAGTGATCCCCTGGAGCGCGGCATTTTCCTTGATGCCAAGCACGGCCATGTCGGTATCGACCCAGCCGGGACAGATGGTATTGACCGTAATGCCGCGGTTGACAACTTCCAGGGCCAGTGCCCGTGAAAAGCCGATCATGCCATGTTTCGTTGTGCAATAAGCGGTGTAGCCAGGGACGCCAAATTTCCCCAGCACCGAGGAGATGTTGATGATTCGGCCGCCCGCCTGGTCCGGCATGATTTCCAAAACAGCCTTAGTAACGAGATAGAGGCCGTTTAGATTGGTGTCGATGATGTCGTACCATTTAGAATCATCCGGATCGTTCATCATGCTCAGGCCCGAGCGTCCAGCGTTATTCACCAAGATGTGGACGGCGCCCCACTTTGACATGATGGCGGCAACGGCCTGCTGAATGTCGGATTTGTTACGCAGGTCCATTTGGAGCGGTAGAATAGAAAGGCCGAGCTTTTTTAGTTCCTCTTGAGCTTGTTCCAGATGGGATTGGCTGCGGGAGGCGATGGCCACATTCGCACCATTTTGGGCCAATCTTAGCGCGATTGCCTTACCAATTCCGGTGCCCCCACCTGTTACCAGGGCGATCTTTCGCTTCAACATGATTCTTAGTTCATCTTGGCTGTTAGTGGATAAGTATCTGCTATTACAGAGAAAATCAATATCGTAATGGTGGCCGGAGGCGTCCAGGGAAGAGCTCGACACCGTTGCTTGGCTGTTGGTATCGGAATTGCTGGTTCTCAACTCTACCAATCCTAAAATTCTTTACACATTTCGCGCCCATATAATAAAATTCGTCTACATATACGATCGAAGGAGCTGACAGTATGGATATCACCAATCTTCTAGCCTTTGGCGTCGAGCAGGGCGCGTCGGACTGTCACTTGAGCGCCGGTGAGCCGCCGATGATTCGCATCGACGGTGAGCTTAAGAAGCTGGACAATCCGCCTCTAACGAAAGAAGACGTGCACGCCCTGGTCTATGACATTATGAACGACGCGCAGCGGCGGGTCTTCGAGGAAACCCACGAATGTGATTTTTCCTTCGAATTGGGTCAAGTTGCGCGTTTTCGTGTCAACGTTTTTCTGCAGCGTAAGGGCGAAGGCGCGGTATTCCGAACGATTCCGACCAAGGTGATGAGCCTCGAAGAACTGGGCATGCCGCCGATACTGAAGCAACTGTGTGAAAAGGACAAGGGTCTAATCTTAGTGACGGGCCCGACCGGCTCCGGCAAGTCAACCACGCTGGCCGCCATGATCGACTACCTCAATAACTCTTTCGAAGGCCACATCCTCACCGTCGAGGATCCTATCGAATTTGTCCATCAGTCGAAAAAATGTTTGGTCAACCAGCGGGAACTGGGACCGCACACGCACTCTTTCGCCAATGCGCTACGTTCCGCGCTGCGCGAAGACCCCGATATTATCCTGGTCGGCGAAATGCGCGATTTGGAGACGATTCAGCTTGCTCTGACGGCGGCGGAAACTGGCCATATCGTTTTCGGGACACTGCACACCTCGAGCGCGCCGAAAACCGTGGACCGCATCATCGACGTTTTTCCACCTGCCCAGCAGGCGCAGATTCGCGCCCAATTCGCCGAATCGATCGAAGCGGTGATCACTCAATCGCTGCTCAAGAAGAAGGTCGGAGGGCGCGTTGCCGCCTTGGAGATCCTCACGGGCACCACGGCGGTGCGCAATCTGATTCGCGAAGGGAAAATTCATCAGATCCCCGGCACCATGCAGGTCAGCCAGAAGGACGGCATGCAGACTATGGATATGGCGCTGACCAACCTGGTCACGCGGGGTATCGTGAGTAGGGAAGAGGCCCAGTCGAAGAGCATGAACCCCAATCTTTTTGGCGCGGCCGGACCCTCCGCCGCCGCAGCCGGTGGGAGACTCTGAGCAGCGCTTAGCCCGTCGCGATGGAATCAGCCATCAACATTCAAGATTTCTTTACCTTGATGGTGGAGCATGAGGCTTCGGACCTTTATCTCACCGTGGCGCGGCCTCCCATGTATCGGATCGACGGTCAAATTCGTCCCATCGGCGAACATTCTTTTACTCCCGAGCAGCTTAAAGATCTTGGCCAGGCAATTTTGAACGAAAAGCAGAAACGAGAGTTCGCCGAGTCGCTAGAGATGAACTTGGCGTTGTCGTTACCGGGCGTCGCTCGATTCCGCGTCAACATGTTTCAACAGCGTGGTTCGGTGGGCATGGTGATTCGGCGCATCAAGGCCGACGTCATGTCGATTGACGAGATGGGTCTGCCGTCGATTCTCAAAGACATTGTCATGACAAAAAGGGGACTGGTCCTGGTTGTCGGCGCCACGGGTTCCGGCAAATCCACGACACTGGCCGCGATGATCGACCATCGCAACGCCAACGAAGCCGGCCACATTATCACGATCGAAGACCCGATCGAGTTCGTCCACCGGCACAAACAATCGGTGGTCACGCAGCGCGAGGTTGGCTTTGATACCCATTCTTTTCAAGCGGCCCTAAAAAACACTCTGCGCCAAGCCCCGGACGTGATTTTGATCGGTGAGATCCGCGATACCGAGACGATGGAAGCCGCTATCGTCTTTGCCGAGACCGGTCATCTCTGTCTCGGCACCCTCCATTCCAACAACGCCAATCAAGCAATCGAACGGATTATGAACTTCTTTCCGCGCGAGCGCCATGCCCAAATTTACTTGCAGCTTTCGCTGAATTTACGCTCGATAATTTCCCAGCGTTTGATTCCGTCGCTGAACGGAAAACGGGTGGCGGCGCTGGAAGTTCTGATGGATACGCCGCGCATTAAAGACCTGATCAAAAAAGGCGACGTGGACGCCCTCAAAGACGGCATGGAACAGGGAATACAGGAAGGCTGCCAGACTTTCGATCAGGCGCTTTTCAGTCTCTACAAAGACGGGCAAATCAATTTGGAACAGGCGTTGGCGAACGCGGACAGCGCAAACAATCTTCGACTTAAAATCAAACTTGCCGGGTTGAAGGTCGATCAGGAACCGGTCGCGGAACCGGCAGGCGAAAGCGCGACTGGCAAGCCGTCGCCGATTCAGGCCGCGGCCGGTTTCCGGTTGCGAAACGGTTAACGGCTGAGAGAAATGCTTTGAATCAGCGCCGGTTTGTCTGTCGCAAGGTTTACGAACCACTCAGGGCCGATGCCAGGCGAGTTCAATGATTCAGTTTTCGGTTGACGAACCCGTATCAAACAAGGTCAGCGCGAGGAGTCTCACGTGGCGCGTTTGGCGTCAACGTGCCTGGTTGATTTAACCCCTCGCAGCCTCGGTTAAAGTCACTTGTAAAATTTCTTGACAATAATTTATGCAAGGCGTAAAAAACCGTTATAGATTGGCGGTGAACGCATGTGGAGGAGTCTATAAATGTCGGTTGCTGAAAACGAACTCAGGGGCGCTCAGGGGGGAAGGATGGCTGAGGTTATGGGTTACGCGCAACCTTTGCGGGCGATTGGTCAAGCCTTGGAAATTTTGAATATTCAGCGCTTCGAAATGGAACCGGCAGGTGATGATTTTTTTCTCAGAGGATCCTTGCTTCTGGCCGGGGAGCATTCGGCGATCGCGCCATCGGGTCCGGACGAATTACGGAAGATAATCTGGGGCAGTGTTCCTGCGACGGCTGAAACGCGCCGCGGTAGCTATCCTTCTGAAAAGTTGGGCGAGGTTTCCGACGTAGAACTGCACTACACTTTGCAAGATGTCGAGCGGCTAGAGGGAGAAGGCCGAGCGCGACGAGGTAAAACAGAAAAGGAGGTCGATGCCTCGAGCCTGTCTCAAGCGCTGCGTTGTATCGGCGAGTACCTCAATCAAAAGCGAGCGCGACTGGTGAAAGTTGTGCGCGAGAGCGAGTCCTTTACCGTTGAATACGAGACTTCATTGGGAAGTCAATTAAGAGAAAGTTTCTCGCTCAAGGATATCTACGATCTTTGGGTGAGAATGTATTTGCAGCGGGCAGGGCGCACCAGCCATTAGGCGCAACTCAGCCGCGACTGCCAAGGAACAGGTGTATAATCTTAGCCTATTGCGCTCGTTCCATGGTTGGCTGTCGGGACTCAAACTAAGCCGTGTGCGAGCCCCGCATGCCCCGGGTGCGGCTGCCAAACCGTTCGGGCGACGATTGACCGAAAAATTTCCAGCCCTTCGATCGCGGAGGTCGAGTTCGGTGACCCAGTGGCAAGCAGGCTTCTATTCAGATTACTGAAATCCCTCAATCCATCCCATCTCGTACAGCCGCTATGGCATTGAATTTAAATTTTTCCCAACTGCTTCGTCCGGTGGGACAGATGCTGGAGCCGCTGCAGATCGAGTCGTTTTCGTTGAAGGTGGAAGAGGGCGGCGTTTCGGTGCATGCCCAGAAACGCGATGAGCCGCGGCCGGCGGCGCCGAATGTTTCGCTGCGCGTGACTTGGCAGATCTTTCGACGCAAGAAGGTTGAGCCGTTGCCCGAACCCCAGCCCACCGCAGGGGTGCTAGAACTCCATTACACCCACGAAGACATCGAGCGGATGGACACCGAAGCGCAGCGTAAGAGGCAAGATATCGGAGGCAGTCCCGAGGCCCACACGCTTTCGCAGATCCTGCGCGCCGTGGGCGCCTTTGTGGACCAGAAGCAAGGCCGTCTATTGGGCGTAACGAAAGAGGCGCAGGATATTACGATTGAATACGAATCGCCACTGAAGCGGAGCATGACCGAAAAATTCACCGTCGCTTCGCTTTATGACTACTGGGTGAAAATGTACCTGCGCCGGCGCCAACGCGAGTAGCGATTCGCTTCGCGCAGTCCATTCTCCCGCGCAGCTGCCTGCCTTGAATTAATCCGTATCGACGCGAGGGTTTCGCCGAGTCTGCGAAGGGCTCATTTTTTCTGTGAAAAAATTCCGAGAAGCTTGGCGATCGGATCGTAGTAGCGGTCCACGACCCGCTCCTTCAACGGAATAATCGCATTGTCGGTTATATGGATATGCTCCGGACAAACTTCGGTGCAACATTTTGTGATATTGCAGAATCCGAGACCGGCCTTTTGTTTGATCAGCTCCATGCGATCGTTGGCATCGAGAGGGTGCATTTCCAACGAGGCCAAGCGAACGAAAAAACGCGGCCCGGCGAAGGCCGGTTTGTTTTCTTCGTGGTCGCGAATGACGTGGCACACATTCTGGCATAGGAAGCACTCGATACATTTGTGAAACTCCTGCACGCGGTCGATGTCTTCCTGAAACATCCGGCGCGTGCCGTCGGCTTCCTTGGCTTTCGGCTTGAAGGCGGGAATCTCCCGAGCCTTTTTGAAATTAAACGATACGTCGGTTACCAGGTCGCGGATGATGGGAAAGGTCCGCATCGGCGCCACGGTGATGGTTTCGCCAGGTTGAAACAAGTTCATGCGCGTCATGCACATGAGGCGTGGCTTGCCGTTGACTTCGGCGCTGCACGAACCGCACTTGCCGGCCTTGCAGTTCCAGCGCACCGCCAAGTCATTCGCCTGTTGCGCCTGAATCGCATGGATGACATCGAGCACCACTTGGCCTTCGCCGACCGCGATGCGATAGTCCTTGAAGTCGCCGCCCTGGGCGTCACCCCGCCACACCCGCATATGGACTTGTTGATCGGCCATTACTTTTTCTCCTCGAGCAATGCTTTGAGATCATCCGGCATTTCCGGTAGAGGCTCCTGTGACAGACTGAACTCACCGTTCTTCATGCGCAGGACGACGTTGACCTTGGCGAATTTGGCATCGGTGCCGGGATAGTCGTCACGGGTATGGCCGCCGCGGCTCTCTTTTCTTTCGATAGCGGCCAGCGTGGCCGCTTCCGCAAAGGTCAAAAGCGAGTGTAGGTCCAAGGCTAGATGCCAGCCCGGATTGTAGTGGCGGTTTCCCTCGACTCTTGCATTGAGCGCTCTTTGTTTTAGCGTCTGGAGAACCTCGAGCGCTCGTTTCAGCTCGGATTCTACGCGAATGATACCGACCAGGTCCTGCATGCATTGCTGCAGGTCCGCGTGGATGGCGTAAGGGTTGTCGTTGCCTTTGCTCTCGAAGGGCGCCAGCATCGTGCGGGCATAGGTCTCCACTTGATCATTATTGACGATGACCGAACCGCTGAACGACTTCACATATTCGGCGGCGTAGAGACCGGCGCGCCGGCCGAACACCAAAAGGTCGGAGAGCGAGTTGCCGCCGAGCCGATTGGCGCCGTGAAGCCCAGCGGCCACTTCGCCGGCGGCGAATAGCCCCGGAACCGTAGTCGCCGTGCTATCCGCGTCTACACGAACGCCGCCCATCGCATAGTGGCAGGTCGGGCCCACTTCCATCGCTTCTTTAGTGATGTCAACATCGGCCAGCTCTTTGAACTGATGATACATGGACGGCAATCGCTTCTGGATATAATCAGCCGGGCGGCGCGATGCGATGTCGAGGAAAACCCCGCCATGAGGAGTGCCACGGCCGGCTTTCACTTCGGAATTGATCGCCCGGGCGACTTCGTCGCGCGGCAGCAGGTCCGGTGTTCGCCGGTTTTTTTTGTCCTCGTACCAGGCGTCGGCCTCTTGCTCGGTCTCGGCGGTCTCGGCTTTGAAGAACTCCGGGATGTAGTTGAACATGAAGCGCTTGCCTTCGGTGTTCTTCAAAGTTCCGCCGTCGCCGCGCACTCCCTCGGTGACGAGAATGCCGCGCACGCTGGGCGGCCAGACCATTCCCGTGGGGTGAAACTGCATGAATTCCATATCCATCAGATCCGCGCCCGCGTCGGCTGCCATGGTGACGCCGTCACCGGTGTATTCCCAGGAATTCGACGTGACCTTCCACGCCTTGCCGCCGCCGCCGGTGGCGAGCACCACGGCTTTGCATTTGAAAAGGATGAACTTGCCGCTCTCGCGCCAGTAACCGAAGGCGCCGGCAATTCTGCCGCCGTCGGTCAACAGCCGCTGCAGGTTGCACTCCATGTAGACGTCAATGCCTTTGTGGACGGCGTGTTGTTGCAGCGTGCGGATCATCTCCAATCCGGTGCGATCGCCAACGTGCGCCAAACGGGCGTAACGGTGGCCACCGAAATCGCGCTGCAGGATCAGGCCATCTTTGGTGCGGTCGAACAGCGCACCCCATTCTTCGAGCTCCAACACGCGGTCAGGCGCTTCTTGGGCGTGAATCTGCGCCATGCGCCAGTTGTTGAGCAACTTGCCGCCGCGCATGGTGTCGCGAAAGTGAACCTTCCAGTTGTCTTCCGGATAAACGTTGCCCATCGCCGCGGCGATGCCGCCCTCGGCCATCACCGTGTGCGCTTTGCCCAGCAGCGATTTGCAGACCAGCGCAGTCTTGACGCCTTGCGCGGATGCTTCGACGGCAGCGCGCAGACCGGCGCCGCCGGCGCCGATGACGACGACGTCATATTCGTGAGTTTCGTACTTTGCTTCAGCCATCAGAAAATCCTCAAATCGGAGATCACGCCCATAGATAACAGGCGAACGTATAGATCGGTTAGCGCCACCCAGATCAAGCTCACCCATGCAAGTTCCATGTGCTTTTCATTGATCCTGCTGATCCAGCTCCAAACCTTGTATTTGGCGGGTGCGTTGTGGAATGAATTCAAGTGGCCGCCGCAAATGTGACGGCAGGAATTACAAGAAAAGCTGAACAGCGAAAGGAGGGCGGCATCGACAAACAACACAATCGTGCCCACCCCTATCCCGAAGCCGTCGGGAAATCGCAGGGCGTCGACCGCGTCCCGCCACAGGAAAGCCAAAACCACCAGCGAAAGGTAGAAAAAATAGCGATGCAGGTTCTGAAGCAAATACGGGAAGCGCGTCTCCCCGCTATAGGTTTTCGCAGCGTCGCGCACGGCGCAGGCCGGCGGCGATAGAAAAAAAGAGCGGTAGTAAGCTTTCCGGTAATAGTAACAGGTGGCGCGAAAACCGCCGGGGATCCAAAGGATCAGGAACGCCGGTGAAAACCCCCACCACGAACCGATCAACGGTACGCTGACACTGGTGCAGTTGGCCGAAATGCAGGGTGAATAAAACGGGGAAAGGTACGGCTCGACGTAATAGTGGGCGTTCTGAAACGCGGCCCAGGTTGCATAGATGGCGAATCCGCCCAGGCCGACGACCACGAGTAACGGCTGCAACCACCAGTTATCCTTTCGCAGGGTGCGAAATTGATCCAGAGTCAATGTTTTGTCTGTCACGATGGTTAGTCCTTTTGTGTTTAGAGTGCGGTCCTAGTGAATTTTCCTAATATGGATGGGAGTTGTGTGTCAAGTAACTCCGGGATGGTTCACGTCCGAAGTAGCCTCCGACATAAAATCGCGGCTTCTCCGTGGCTGGAGAAGCCGCGATTTCGCCGCCGAGAACGCGAGCTGAAAACAACGGCAAATGCGCAGCGCGATTAACGTTGCGGCTGCACCGGCCGCTTTTGCCTGGTCGGATTCCACCGTTTTCAAAT
>JBLMXG010000357.1:0-12155 GCA_050257635.1 Chloroflexota bacterium | reverse complement strand
GACCGAGATGCTTTTTGGAAGCTAGCGAACGATGTGGCAAATCGATTGCAGTCGGGGGAGGGGGTGCTGATTCACTGCGCCGGCGGCGTCGGTCGCACCGCGATGCTTGCCGTCTCTGTGCTGCTCGCCTTGGGCGAGCCGATGGAGGCGGCGGAAGGCGCGGTTTCCCGCGCGGGCTCTATCGTGGAAACCATGCCGCAGGTCGAAATGCTTTCTTGGTGCGCGTTGCGAAAGGCGGGCAACTAACCGTTCAAATCGTTAACTTTGTTCGATGCGTCGAAGCCATTTGACCCAGGCCATTCCAAACGTTCCAGCCATGCAATCGCTTCGTTCCATTCAACGGGGGGATTGAAGCGTGTTGAAGCCTTGAAAATCTTGAAGGCTGAAGGACGGCTTCGGAGAGTTTTGGTCCTCATAATTACTTCGAAGTAATCCTTCAAAACTGCGCGCGGTTTACAGCCGAGAGTGATTTTACCGCTTGCTCCAGTTTTCTGATCATTTCCTCGCTGCTAAGGCTGCTGTCCCGGTAGACCGGAGAGCCGAACTGTAAATATCCGCTCCACGGGCTTCCTTGACTGTAAGACAGGCCGGCCGGGATGATCGGAATCTTTTGCTTTCGTCTTTTTTCAGCTGCGCGCAGGATGCTGAGGAAACCGGGTTTGAAGGGTAGAAACTCATCCGGCTTGGTCTTCGGTGTGTAGGCGGGATCGATGTTGGGGTAGCCTTCGGGAAAGATGACGAGCACGCGGCCTTCCAGCAAGAGATTGACGGATTGTCGCATCGCCCTGCGCCGGTAGCGATTTACATCTCGCTGGGAAAAAAGTTTGCGTCGGCCGCCGCCCGCCCGGTTCAAAGCGTCGCCACGAAGCAAGGTCGGCCAGCGCGCGAGATGATTGATTGTGGCGAAAAAATACTTGGTCGGTGTGTTCTGCGCCCAGTCCAGCGTTACGACGATGTGAAAACGTCGCCGGATCGCGGCAAACAGAACGAGGCCGTCAAACAAATGATGATAATGGCGCGCGACGATGAGGGCGGGTCCGTGCGCTGGGATGTGCTCCAACCCTGAGACGACTGTTTTTAAACGGTTCGCCGCCAAGCCGAGTGCGATCAGTCGCATCGATTTGTCGACGATAATTTCGGCGAAGTCGATCACGGCGCGGCTTTCGGCGGTCACGACCTAAGCGAGCGGTTCGAAGATCCCGCCTTTGCGTCGGACATAGGTTCGGCCGCGCCAATTGTGGCGGCGACGTAGGGCGAACTCAATGATCCGCAGCACTACGGGTAGGTCACAAAGCGGCGACAGCCAGAATGCCCAAGGCCTTGCCGGGTAGGCACGCGCGATACCGATCAAAACGCCAATGCGCATCGCGAGCAAGACTCCGCTGAATAGGATAAAACCCAATGGCGCGCCGAAAGCGATGCCGAGCAAGAGCGCTGGTAGCGGCAGTGCTTGAAGCAACAAAATGCCCAGGAGGCCGGCGACTTCCCGCCAGCCGAAGTATTGATCGCGCATTGGCAGCGAGCGCGGCCAGTTCGCCCACGTCTCGCGCCAGCTCGAGTACATTTGAACATCGACCAATCCCGGATCGGCTTCGTAAAAGCCGACGCGCTCCCCGCACTCGGCCAACCGGCGCGCGATGGTGATGTCTTCACAGAGCGAAGCGCGCGCGTTGCGAAAGGCCTCGGTGCGCAACAGCACTTCGCGCGGGCTGAAAAAGCATTGGCCGTTGGCCTGGACCTTGTGAATGCTGCGGGTGACTTTTCCCGGTGCACCGTAACGATAGACGAGTGTCGTTAGCATCGACGGATGGATCATGGCTTCGAGCTTGCCGGAAAGCTTTTGCTGCGTGGCGACGGAGAAGGTTGCTACGCCGATGCGCCCAGTATGCGCCAAAAGCGAGCGCGTAAGCAGCGGCGCGACCCGCACGTCGGCATCGACGCAGAGGATCCAGCCGCAGCTCGGATCGGAGCGCCGAAGGCCGAAATGGAGCCCCCAAACTTTACCCGTCCATTGCGGATCGATGGGGCTGGCGTCGAGAAGGCGCACGCGATGGTCTCTTTCGCTGTAGCGCGCGACGATCGCCTGGGTGCCGTCCGTCGAGCCGCCGTCGACGACCAGGATCTCTTCGACTTCTTCACTCTGCCCGATCAGACCGTCAAGACAGCCCGCGATGCGCGGCGCTTCGTTCAACACCGGCAAGACGACGCTGATGCGCTCCGCGCTCGGCGTCCGGTCGGCTTGAATGCGTTTTCTGGTAGAGCGTTTATTTGCGCCGAACAAATTTTTAACCTCAGTGGGTCGGCGGCATGCTGCATCATGATTTCGGGGCCGCGGTGCGCAACGCCGCGCAGGTCGTGCCGGCGGGAATCGAAGTCAGGATAAAGCGGCTCTCCTTCGCATCCGGCACGATCTCCGGCGACTTGGCGAGGAAGCTCGGCCAGGCGTCTAGCACGCGCTGTTCAAAGTTGCGCACGTCGATATTCCCTTCGACTCTTCCCGGTTGAACCACTCGGCCGGTCAGCAACGACCGGCCGCGCTGAACCACGTAAAGCTCGCCGTCCGGCAACAGGGGAATGGATATTTTAAGCGTCGCGCCCGGATGGCCGTCGCCATCCCAGTCGAATACGGCCGGGTCGTCGACTTTGACAGGCAATTTGTCCTCCGAGCCATTGCTGCGATAGCCGATTTGTTCAACCCCGAGGTCGGCGCGGTATTGCCAACCCCGGGACCCTTTTTGCATTTGAATCGGATAGGTGTGATTCGCCAGGGCGGCGATGAATTTCTCCGGGAAAATCATCTTGATCATCTTGGAATCTTCGAGCACGCGAAAATCGCAGACCCGGTGGGATTGCACCAGTGTATCGCCTTCGCGCCGAATCTCCACCAGCGAGATCGACCTGGACGCGGATTTTGACGAACCAAAGAAGGGCACGCGTGTTGTCGATGCCATGATCATCTCGAGACGGTAGGCGCCTGGCGGCAATAGCTGCTCGTCCTGCGCTCCAGCTGGTGCAAACCAGCTGCAACAGCTCGCCAGCGCCGCGAGCAATGCGATGCGAATTTTACCCCGCTGCGGGCGTATTGATCTAATCCAGTTGCGATCGGGCTCTAGCATTGGGCATGACCCACATGAAGCAGTCGACGGTCTGTCTTATTTAACAGGTTTTTAGCGCCGACACTATTGCGTGGGATTGGCACGTCGCTTTTCCGGCCTAGCGATGAAGGTTTGTCGCAAACCGCAGCAACGCATCTGTCACTTGATTCCAAGCGCCGCTCTCGGGGTCTATCAGGTCGTGGCCCGCGTCCACCTCGTGATATTCCATCGGGCCGATAAAATTGTCGATCAGACGCTTGGTGAGGCCCGGCGGAACGACCTTATCCGAGCTACCCTGCAACACCAAGGTCGGGACATCGATCTCGGCGGCCCGGGAAAACGCGCTCTGTCCCAGCCGGCGGATTTGCTCGATCGGCCGCAACGAAACCGTGAGCCGGCGCAGCGCCTGCTGGATCGCGGGATCTTCCAGGTCGATGTCTTTGAACATGCGCTCGAGCGCGCGGCGAATTTCACCGCTGGAGAAATCGGCCTGCTTCAGCGGCTTGACCCGGCCGACGAACAAATTTAACACCGGCCATAAGCCGCGCAGCCAACGGTCGCTGAAACTCCAAAAGGGCGCGAGCAGAACCAGTCCGCTGGGGCGCAGCTGTTGCGCGGCGTGCACTGCCAACGCTCCGCCCATGGAATAACCGACCAGGAGCACCGGCGAATAGCGTCGCTGCAACTCTTCGAGGGCTTGCTGCACCGCGTCGGACCAGTCGCGCCCGGCGCGTTGTTCCAGGCTCGCGATGTCGGCGCCGAGGCCGGGGAGCATCAACCCGTGGACCGTCCAGCCCGCGTCCCTGAGAGCCGTTCCGAGCGGGCGCATCTCCGCCGGCGTGCCGGGAAAGCCGTGAACCAGCAGCGCGGCGCGGGCGCTCTGTTGCCAAAGAAAGGATCGGTGCTCACAGCCGTCGAATGGCTTTGGAAGAATGGCTCCAGGCATGGCGCTATAATTTCAACGTTACCCGTCCTCGATTTTCTTACAGGAAACTCCGCGCGAGGCAAGCGAGCGGAGGTGCGCTACGCAATTGGGTTTCGCAGCGTTTTGCCTGTATAAATGACTTGGCCGTGCGCGGCTATCTCCCGATTGAAGAGAGTCACGCACACGCGGCTGGCGCACCCATGGATCGTCAAAATCTCATCCTACTCACCGGCAGCACGGGATATGTCGGTGGACGGTTGCTGCAAGCCTTGGAGGCTGACGGTTATCGGCTGCGCTGCATGGCGCGCCGGCCGGATGCGCTGCAAGGACGGGTTAATAGAAATACCGAAGTCGTTTTTGGCGACTGTTTTGACACCGCGTCGCTCAGCTCCGCATTGGCCGGTGTACACACGGCGTATTATCTGGTGCATTCCATGGGCTCGTCGGGATCCTTCGAGGAAAAGGATCGTCAAGCGGCGAGCAATTTTGCCGCGGCGGCCAGGGTTGCCGGTGTGCGGCGGATCATTTATCTCGGCGGCTTGGGCGAGGGCGCGCTGTCGCCACATCTGCGCAGCCGCCAGGAAGTCGGCGCGGCGCTGCGGCTCCCCGGTGTCGAGGTCGTCGAGTTCCGCGCCTCTATCGTCATCGGCTCGGGAAGTCTTTCTTTTGAAATGATCCGCGCCCTGGTCGAGCGCTTGCCGGTGATGATCTGCCCGGCTTGGGTAGCGATCGCGGCGCAACCGATAGGTATCGAAGACCTGGTTACTTATCTTGTTCAAGCTCTGGATCTTCCACTCCATGGCGATCGAATTATTGAAATCGGCGGCGCCGATCAAGTTTCCTACGAGCAGATCATGCGTGAATATGCCCGGCAGCGTCATTTGCGCAGGTTGCTGATCTCCGTGCCGGTGTTGACGCCGCGGCTATCGAGTCTCTGGCTCGGGTTGGTGACGCCGGTCTATGCCCGGGTCGGCCGTAACCTGATCGACAGCATCCGAAATCCGACGGTAGTGCGCGACCCGATCGCGCTTGAATTATTTTCCTTCCGGCCCAAAGGGATTGGAGAAATGATTGCCCGCGCCATCGTCAACGAAGATCGCGAATTCGCCGCCACCCGGTGGTCCGATGCGCTCTCTTCACGCGGCGAATCTTCCGGCTGGGGCGGCGTGCGATACGGCAACCGGATCGTCGATTCGAGGGAAATTTTCGTCGACGTATCTCCGCCTGCGGCCTTTCGTCCGATCCGCCGCATCGGCGGCAAAACCGGTTGGTATTACGGCGACTGGTTGTGGCGAGTGCGCGGCTTTGTCGACCTCGTGGCGGGCGGGGTCGGGGTTCGCCGCGGCCGGCGCGATCCTGAAACCCTTCAGGCCGGCGATACTCTCGATTTCTGGCGGGTGGAAGTTTTCGAGAACGACAAACGACTTCGCCTCGCCGCCGAGATGAAACTGCCGGGGCGGGCCTGGCTCGAATTCGAAGTTACAGCGCGGGGCAGCGGCTCGGCGATTCGCCAGACCGCGATTTTCGATCCGATCGGCATCGTCGGTTTATCATATTGGTACCTGCTTTACCCGGTGCACAAGTTGATGTTTGCGAGAATGCTTCAAGCGATCGCGGCGCGATGCCGCGACGAGAACGCCATGGGCCAATGAAAAACCTCGATTCTTTGCTCGATGATCCGCGTCTGACCGTGCGCCGGTCCGGCGCGCCGGATTCCGATGGTCGATGCGTGGTTTACTGGATGCAGCGCGCTCAACGGGCGACGGATAATGCCGCGCTCACCGCCGCCATCGAAGCTGGCAATCTTCTCGGCAAGCCGGTGGTGGTGTTCTTTCAACTCCTGCCTCGTGCACACCACGCCAATCTTCGCCACTATCACTTTCTCATCGAAGGGCTGAGCGAGCTTGCCGCGGAGCTAAAAAAAAGGCGGGTCGGATGGGTGATGCGCCGCTATCCGCAGCATGGGCTTTTGCGATTCTGTGCCGAGGCACGGCCCTGTCTGGTGATCGGCGATGAGAATCCGATGAAGCAGGCGGAGCTTACTAAAGCCAAAATCATGGGGAAAATTAAGCTGCCGTTCTGGACCGTGGACGCCGACGTGATCGTGCCGTCCAAGCTGCTTCTCCACGAGCATTACGCGGCGCGGACGATTCGGCCGAAGATTCACGCGCTGTTGCCGAGGTTCCTGCGGCCGGCAGGAAACCCGACGGCGCGGTTTCCGTGGCGCATGCCGGCGCGGCTCGCCTCATCGGCCCCGGAGGCGACCTGGCTTGAAGACTTTCCCATCGACCGCTCGGTCCTGCCGTCGCGGCACTTCTTAGGCGGCGGCGCGCAAGCGCGGCGTTGCCTTGAAAGATTCCTCCGCTCCCGGCTGAAAGGATACGCGACGCTGCGTAACAAACCCGATCTGGACGGCACGAGCCAATTGTCGCCTTATCTTCATTTCGGCCAGATCAGCGCGCACACCGTGGCGCTTGCCGTGCAAAAGGCGGACGCGCCGGCAGAGGACCGAAAAGCTTATCTAGAGGAGCTCATTGTGCGCCGGGAGCTAGCGTTCAATTTTGTCCGCTTCAACCGCAACTACGAGAGCTTCGATGCCTGCGAACCCTGGGCCGATCGCACGCTTCGCCAGCACGCCGGCGACGTGCGCAAATTTTCGTACACCGAACGACAGCTGGAAAACGCCGAAACCCACGATCCTTTGTGGAACGCGGCGCAAAAGCAGATGGTGCTGACCGGTTGGATGCATGGTTACCTGCGCATGTACTGGGCGAAAAAAATTCTCGAATGGACGGCGTCACCGCAGGCGGCTTATCAGATCGCGGCGCGCTTGAACGACCGTTACGAGCTCGATGGCCGAGATCCCAACGGCTACACCGGCATTGCTTGGGCGATCGTCGGCAAGCATGACCGCGCCTGGGGTCCGGAGCGTCCGGTGTACGGCAAAGTCCGCTATATGTCCTATGCGAGCACCTCGCGCAAATTCAATTCGAAAGCCTACATCGAACGGATCGCGGCGATCGAAAAGGGCCGCGCGCCGGACTAAGCGGCGGTTGATGTTGCGGGCGGGTGCGCTCGGGCAGCGAAGATCTCTTCGAGGACTCGATGGCGATATCGAAAGATCCGATCGAGGTCGGGCGCGACGAAAAATTTTTGCACCAGCCGGCCGCCGGGAACGGCGTACTGGACGCGATCGCCGACCCTGGTGCCGCCGTCATGATCGGCAAAAGTATGCTCGTGCACCCAAAGCGAATAGGGACCCTTGGTTTGGCGGTCGACGAAACGGTGTGGCGGTTCCCACACCGATATTTCGCTCTGCCAGCGGAGCGGCAGGACGCGCAGGCGTAGGCGGTAATCGAGCAGGACGCCTTGTCGGATCACCGTGCCGGGGGGTGTGATGATCTCAAAGTGGAGCCAGGGCGGCGTCAGGCGCTCCAAGTTGCCCGGGTCGGCGAAAAACTCAAACACCCGATCGCGCGGCGCGGGCAACCAGATATCGCAGGTAAATTGAAAAATCTTCATCGTCTCAGTATTCATAGCGGCGCTAGACGTGATTTCGCAGCATCAGTTCCTTCGGGCTTGGAGCCAGGTACACCTGGCCCTCGAGGTACGCTACCGCGTATTTCTTGACGTAGTGGCGGATCAGGGCCACCGGCACAATGAGCGGGAGCAATTCGCCCCGGTAGTCGGCAATCAACTCCACCAGCTCCTGGCGCTCGGCCGGGTCGAGCTGTTTGGAGAAATAACCCATCATATGGTCGAGGACGTTGGCGTGTTTCTTGGCGTTGGCATGGACGGCGAGCCCTTCCATGAAGCCCCGGCCGTATTCGTCGTAGACTTCGCGTAGCGGCTTTTCCTTCAGGCCGGCGACCACTCGACCGAGATGGCGGTAGTGGCGTTCGCTGTGCGCCAGCAACAAGTATTTATGCGCGGTGTGAAACGCGACTAGGCCGCCCCTTGACCGCTGGGTCTCGGCAGCGCGCCAACGGTGGTAGGCGAAGACCCGCTCGATGAAGTTTTCGCGCAGGGCAGGATCATTCAAGCGCCCCTCTTCTTCGACGGGGAGGAGCGGTAACTTTTGCATCAGCGCGGCGGCAAACAAACCGCGGCCGCGGCGCGTCGGCTGGGTTTTCGCTTCGTAGACCCTGACCCGTTCCATGCCACAGCTCGGCGAATCCTTCTTAAGCACATAGCCGGATAGATCGAGCTCGGCGAGATCATCGCTCCGCTTGGCGGCGAAGGCAGTCATCGCTGCGGTCCAATCCTTGCCGGAACGCTCGGCGATCATGCGCGGAGTGTCGGCGGCGCCGACCAGCCGAACGGTTTCGCGCGGCACGCCCATGCCCGCTTCCAGCTCCGGGCAGACCGGCACCCAGTCGACAAAGCGGCCGAAGGTCTCGGTCAAGAACGGATCATGCTTGTGGCCGCCGTCGTAGCGCACCCGCTGGCCGAGCAAGCAAGCGCTGATTCCCAGGCGCGGTTTGTGCGCTAAATTTTTTTTCATCGCAGTGTTTACTATTTAGAACATTTCTGTTAGATAAGTCAAATATAATTTACTTAACAAACGGATTATGGGAGCGCGAAGAAAGTTTCAGGGAAGATGAATGAAGATCGTTATCACCGGCGCAACGGGATTTATCGGCTCGATTCTGACGGATCGACTCTGGAATCAACTCCACACCTTGGTACTGCTCAGCCGCCGGCCGCCCGCAGAAGTTGGGGTGCCCAAGAGAGAATGGATCAGCTGGACTCCCGGCGCCAAGGGCGAGTGGGAACAAGCGCTCGACGGCGCGGACGGCGTGATCAATCTGGCCGGTGAGCCGATCGCCGGCAAGCGCTGGAGCGCGGCACAGAAGGCGCTGCTCCGCTCCAGCCGCATCGACTCCACGCGCGCGCTGGTCAATGCTATCGCAAAGGCTAGTAAAAAGCCGAAGTTTTTCCTCAGCGCCTCGGCAGTCGGTTATTACGGCGCGCACGGCGACGAGACAATTACGGAGAACAGCGCGGCGGGGAGCGGTTTTCTCGCCGAGCTGTGCGTCGATTGGGAAGCCCAGGCGAGAAAGGCTGAGGAGTACGGTGTTCGGGTAGCAATCCTGCGCACCGGCATCGTCCTCGCTCGCGGCCAGGGCGCGCTCAAAAAAATGGTGCCGCCGTTCAAGATGTTTATGGGAGGGCCGCTGGGCTCCGGCAACCAGTGGATGCCGTGGATTCATATCGAAGACGAAATCGGCTTGCTGATGTTTATCATGGAGAACGACCACGCGCGCGGCGCTTTCAACGGCACGGCCCCCAATCCCGTGACCATGAGTGAGTTTTCCAAGGCGCTGGGCGACGTGCTCCATCGGCCGTCGTGGGTCTCGGTGCCGGCATCGGCGCTCGCGCTCCTGACCGGCGAGATGGCCGACATGTTGCTCACCGGCCAGCGGGCCTTGCCCGAGGCAGGATTGAAGCTCGGTTACGTTTTTAAATATCCGACCATCGGGGAGGCTTTGCAGTCTCTGCGGTTGTAATCGACGAGAACAAAAAACTATTATCTCTGAAAGCTTTAAAGATGACTTACTTTCGTCCCATCCGAGCCGGCGCAGATCGCGCCAACGACGTCGAGCCGAGCCGCAGCGAATATGCCGCGGCGCTCGCGGCCGGAAACGCCGAAGCATCGGACCGCGTGATCGATGAGGTCTTGTCCAAGCAATGTTCTCTCGGCGAAATCTACGCACGGGTGATTGCGCCGTCGCTGGTTTCCATCGGCGACCTGTGGTGCCGCGGCGACATCGGCGTCGCTCAGGAACACTTGGCCACTCAAATCGTTTTGAGCCATCTGGATCGGCTGAATTCCATGTTTGCTTGGCGCGAGCGGCGTTCGTCCTACCGCGTGCTGGTCGCCTGCGTCCAAGGTGAGTTCCACATCGTCGGCGCGCGCATGTTTGCCGATCTCTGCAGGAGCCGCGGCTGGAGCGTTGATTTCCTAGGCGCCGACGTGCCTGACGATGCGCTGGTCGAATTTACCGAGAAGCGTCGGCCCCAGGTTGTCGCTTTGTCGGCGACGATGCCTCCAGGCGTCGAGCACGCGCACCGGATGGTGCGCGATTTGTCGGCGCTCGCAGCGGCGCCTCGCATCGTGCTGGGCGGCCAGGCGCTGGCGACACCTGAGTTACGGACCGCGTTGGCCGGGCATTGCCAGATCGCCGCCGACGTGGCCGGCGGCATCGACCTTGCCCTCAAGATACTGCGCGCCAACCGCCCCAAGGTGATTTTGAAAGAATACCTGCTGGCATTGGGTCGGCGGGTAAGGGATTTGCGGCTGAAGAAGGCGTGGACTCAAGAGCAGCTCGCCGGAGCGACGCGCGTCACCCGCGTCTGCATCGTCGCGGTCGAGGGCGGGAAGCAAAACGTTTCCATGGATATCGTTATCCGATTGGCGAATGCCCTGGGCGTGACCCCGGAAAATTTGTTGGCCAGCGACGGCGGAACATTCCAAGCTTTGGGGAGGAATGGATGAAAAATTCAATCACCAATGTAAACCATGTGGCGCCCGCGCCGCTTTTGCCCTGGCTGGACGAGGGCCCGGAGAGATATGAGCGCCCAAGCAGCGTCAACAAATTTTCCGACGCGATCCTGCCCGAAGGCGAGCAGTTGGCCAGTTTGCTAGGACTGGACGATATCGGCGCGATCGACGCCATCTTGCGCCGTGCTCTGTTGGAGCCGATCGCGGAGTTGACCGCGAACCGCGGCAAACGCATTCGTGGCCAGCTGGTAAGCTTGAGCCACCGCTTGATCAACGCCGAGACGGCTCACACCATCGCAGCCGCCAGGCTTTGCCGGATCGCCGCCGACGCGGTGGAATTCATCCACGCCGGTTCTCTGATCGTCGACGATATTGAAGACGGCAGCCCGATGCGCCGGGGGCGGCCCTCGCTGCACGTGCGCCATGGCCTGCCGATCGCTCTCAATGCCGGCAACTGGCTTTATTTCTGGCCCTTCGAACTGCTTAAGGAAATGGGCGTATCGAAGAATCAATTATTGCTGATATTTGATCGTTGTCAGCGTACGCTGTTGCGCGCCCATTTTGGCCAGGCGATCGATTTGGGCGCCAAAGTCGATACCCTCCCGCGCGCCGACGTGGCCGAAGTCTGTATCGCTTCGATGCGGCTTAAAACCGGCGCGCTGATGGGCTTTGCCGCCATGCTCGGCGCCGCGCTCGCGGGCGGCTCGGAAAGGCTAGTTTCGATCATCGACGAATTCGGCCGGGATCTGGGCATCGCGCTGCAAATGTTCGACGATCTGGGCAACATCATCGGTCAATGCGAGCCTTCCAAGCGCTATGAGGATCTGATTCTGTCGCGGCCCTCCTGGGTCTGGGCCAGCGCCGCAAAGAAAAGCTCGGCGCGTGACTATGAAGATTTTCTCGCCGCCGTCGGCGAGCTGCCCGACGCGGCGCCTCTGCAATCGTGGATCGAGGCGCATGACTTGATTCCGGCCATACGCAAGAGCGCTCAGAGCTGTCTCGATGACGCATTCGAGACGCTCGAAACTCGCCTCAACGAAGCCGGCGCACGCTGGTCCGAGCGCGCGTTCGCGGAGCTGCGCGCTTTGGGCGACGAAATCGCGGTGGCCTATGGATGATAAGCTTTCTGCAGCGGTGATTGGCAGTGGTTTTGGCGGGTTGGCTTTGGCCATTCGCCTCCAGGCCGCCGGCTGCCGGACGGTCATATTCGAGAAACGGGACCTGCCTGGCGGCAGGGCCTACGTCTACCGTGACAAGGGCTTTAGCTTCGACGCCGGACCGACGGTGATCACGGCGCCGGATTGCCTGCGCGAGCTGTTCAGCATCGCGGGAAAGTCGATGGACGATTACGTCGAGTTGCTGCCGGTGAATCCTTTCTATCGCTTGTTTTGGCAGGACGGCTACCAGTTCGACTATTCCGACGACCCGGCGCTGCTCGAAGCACAGATTGCGAAGAAATCGCCGGAAGATCTGGCCGGTTACAAAAACTTTCTCGGCTATTCGGAAGAAGTTTTCCGCGAAGGCTATGAAAAGCTCGCCCATGTGCCGTTTCTGAGCTGGGCGAGCATGGTTTCGGTTGCGCCGCAGCTCGTTCGGCTGGAGGCCTATCGGTCGGTCTACAGCATGGTCG
>JBLMXG010000356.1:0-4723 GCA_050257635.1 Chloroflexota bacterium | reverse complement strand
CCCCCAGAATCTGATCGATGGGGGAAAGCACCGTTGGTGCGGTGGTGCCCGTAGCCTTACCAGTTCCGGCGACGATGACGGCCGAAGCTGGCGGAGGCTTTCCGGCGAGCGCTGCGATCGCCGTCTGCAATACCTGCGTTATGTCGATCGGGCTTTGAGCCGACGTCGCGGGCGGAGTGGGAGCCGCCATAGCACCCTTTTGTCTGGTGATTAAGGCGTCTATCAGTGCTCTGAGGAGATCTTGCACCTGCATCGTTGGCTGCTCTTTTGCGACGTTGGGCTGTGGACCAACGTCCGTCGACAGCCCCAAAGCTTGGAACGTCTCCTGATCGGCGACCCCGGTAACGGGCAAATCTCGGGCACGCTGGAAGCTCGAAACAGCGGCGCTGGTGAGCGGTCCGAACTCTCCATCGATTCCGCCGGCGTCAAATCCCTGAGACGCCAGTGCTGTCTGGAGGGTCGTAACCGCGCGCCCCTCGGCGCCCGGCGCAAGTACGCCAGCAGCAATCCCCTGGGCAGCAACGGTGACGCTTGGACGACGAATCCCCATCAATCGGTTCTTTGGAAAATTCGTCCGCTTAACCTCATGGGTCTGATTGCCGCCGTGACAGCTCCAGGTGCCGTTGCCGTTGTCTTTTTCAAACAGGGTCACATGGTGATCGCCGCCGCCAAAGTCGAAGACAAGGACGTCGCCCGGCTGGGGCGTTGTCACGGGAGTACCCCACCCGAGCCAAGCAGCGGCATATAAGAATCGGCTGATGTCGGTCGCGCCAAAAACAGGAGCAATTTCTGATTTGGCCATGCAATAGCCAACGGTAAGTCCACACCAGGAGAAATAGTCCTCGTTCACAACTGATTTGCAGTACGTCGCCATATTTGGGTACGTCGTACCAATGAAGCGCAGCCAACTTTGAATTGTTGCATTGGGCCCTTCGCCTGGGCCCCATTTCGTGCCGTCAATCTCGCGCATGCTCGCGAGCCAATTGGGTGCGGCGTTCGGCATAACTTGAGCCCCCGCGGTCTGATAGCGCTTGCTAGCGCAGAGATTTCAACATAAAATACTACTACTTCAGGATGGTCGGTCAAGATCACGCCGCCCACAACTGTTGCCGACGTCTCGCACACTTTTCTCTCGGTCGACTCCACGTTGGAGATTCCGGCGTGCGGAATACGGGCAGCGGAAATGGCGGCTCGGAAAATCGAGACTGGGGCGCACGGACGCGATTGCTTTCTCAGGCGCCCACGTAGCGGGCGAGCCACTAACTTCGACAGAGACTAGGCTTCTAACCGCGATGCCCACTCATAGTGCGGCCCGTCCGCCGATGTGAGGTACGCCGTGAACGCAAAGAAGTTTCACGAAATTTTCGCCCTCGAAGTCCAGCTATCACGGACCGGCGAAAGAAATACAAGCGGCCGCAGATTGTTCTGGAAAAGGAAGATGCGGAACGTGATGGGACACCAATCATGCGGCCGGCCCGCGGCTGCAATGTCATTGGGCTTGCCCTGTCGGGTGGCGGGATTCGGTCGTCAGCCTTTTGTCTTGGAGTTATGCAAGCGCTGAACACGGCTGGTCTCATTGAGAAGGTCGATTACCTGTCAACAGTATCGGGCGGCGGCTATATCGGAATGTCGATGACCGCTGCGATGAGCGAGGGCACTGCAGGAAAATTCCCATTTGCGAGTGAATTGCGTAAGAACGAACCGCCAGGTCTTCAGCATATTCGTGACCATTCGAATTATCTTTTTCCGCAAGGTTTGCTGAATATATTTGGCAATGTCGTGGTCTACCTACGCGGGCTTGCAGCCAACGCAGTCCTGCTTCTCCCATGGCTCTTGCTGGCGGCCGCCTTCACGATCTGGTCGAACCCAGACGTGAATGCCCTGACAGAGACTGACGTCGCGGGATACTTGGTTCACCTGCCTATTTCGGTTCCTCACTTCGGGCTCACACTGAACGCAGCCTTATGCTTTGTTATCCTTCTCGCGTTATGGGCGTTATGGAGATCGACCCCTCAAGGCCGACAAATTTCTGATGTGGGCTTTGGGGCTCGATTCTTCGGCGTACTGTTAGTCGGCATTCTTGTTGTGGCCTTTTTCGAATTTCAGCCATTAGTACTTTACGGGATGTTCCGCGGTGCCGGCGGTGGAGCCTTGGCGAAGATAACTTCATCGCTCAAGTCGCTCGCAGAATTCTTGGTGCCGTTTGGTACAGTTGCCGGCTTTCTGGGTAGATTCCTTGGAGATGGCCTGAAGCGCACTACGGACAAGCCGGGGGGCACCGCGTTTGCCATGCGAATTGCAATCAAATTTGCAATGTATTTAGCCGGCGCGGCAGTGCCTTTAGCATTATGGATTGCTTATCTCTATCTGTCGTTCTGGGGGATTCAGAACTGTGGGAATTCCCATCCTTGCACGCTCGAAGCCCCAGCCTGGTTGATGGTGCTTGCGGGCGCGCCATTCATTGGGGGAAAGGTCCTTCTTCTTTATTTTTCGGCCGGTCTCGCACTCGTCCTGATTAGTTTATTGCTTGATCCCAATGCTAACTCACTGAACCGACTCTATCGCGATCGTCTCAGCAAAGCTTTCCTGTTTAATCCAAGCAAGCGCATGACCGCACCTGCATCGCCTTATTTCAAATCGGACATGGGTAAAGAGTCAGAGGCGCGATTGCGTAACTCTGACCTCGAGCCACTCGACCGGCTCAAACTGAGCGAATTGCGCACGGACGAGGCCCCCATATCATCTAATCAATGTTGCGCTTAACATTGAAGCTTCGAAGTACGCCAACCGGCGCGGCCGAAATGCCGACTTCTTTATTTTTAGCCCAATGTTCACCGGCAGCGAGGCGACGAGCTATGTGGGGACGAAGCAGGTGGAGGGTAAATTGACCGGCTTGACTGCCGGTACCGCTATGGCCGTCTCGGGTGCTGCCGCATCCTCCAACATGGGTTCGGCAACGATCAAGCCACTGGTACCTGCTCTAGCAATTCTCAACATTCGCCTCGGCTATTGGTTTACCAATCCGGCGAGGATCGCCGGCTCACTCAAGAAACCGCGGTTATTTCGGTTTTTTGACCACTTTTACTTTCTGAAGGAATTGTTTGGGCTGTTATGGGAGGACAGCGAAATTGTCTACCTTACCGATGGTGGGCATATTGAGAATCTTGGGCTGTATGAGTTGCTGCGCCGCCGCTGCAAGCTGATTATCGCGGTTGATGCTGAAGCCGATCCGGATATGTCGTTCAGATCCCTCGTGACGCTAGAGCGCTACGCGCGAATCGACTTTGGCATTCGCATTGATCTTCCGTGGGCCACGATACGTGATGTCAACCGCGAGGCATCTGCTGAAATTCTAAAAAGCGGAGGCCTGCCCTTCAGTAAAGCAGCACATGGACCGCATTGCGCACTGGGTACGATTCAGTATCCGCGAAAAGCGGGCGATAAGGACGAGAGCGATAGCATGGGTGTCCTGTTTTACGTTAAATCATCATGTACCGGTGATGAAAGCGATTATATCATTGACTATAAGCGGCGTAATCCTACTTTTCCTCACGAGACAACAATCGATCAATTGTTCACTGAGGAGCAGTTTGAAGCCTATCGCGCGCTTGGTTTTCACGCACTCAACTCCGCTTTTGAACACGTCGATAAGGTTTCGATGAATCCAGAGCCAGTTGTCTGGCAAGGTGCAAATTCGACTCTTCCACTTGAAAAGGTGATGCGAGACATTCTAGCGTGACCGTTCAGACTAATTCTGGCAGCGAGGTTGGTATCTCGCCAAACGTTATCCGAAACCTGACAATTACGCGGGGTAAACAGGAAAGTGGGATTTTTGCCCCATGAATAGCAACGTCATAGTCTAGGATCTAGAAACGACGCCCGACATTCGTGCATACGCTATAGGCAACGATTACCACGACAAGTCGGACGATGAAATTGGAGCGGAAATGGAGCGCACATTTCCGAAACATTTTTATCATTCGATCGCTTGCATCGGCGCATTGGTCGCTCACCGCGATCAAGGAAATTGGTTGGTTGACGCGATTGGTGCACCACATATTGGTGAGCGCAGCGAGAAGGAACTTATCGAGGCTTTTGTCAGCCGGATTGCCGAACTGAACCCACGTCTCGTGACCTTCAACGGTAACAGTTTCGATCTGTCAGTTTTGCGGTATCGGGCAATGATCAAATGCGTCGCAGCACCCTGCCTTTCCGCACGCCCATATTTCAATCGATATACCGATGACGCAATCGATCTATGTGATGTTCTCTCATCGTTTTCGCAAACGCGGGCAGGCCTAGATGAACTCTGTAAAGTAATGGGACTATGTGGAAAGCCGAAAGGCATCCGTGGCAGCGCGGTCGCACGCTTTGTACGTGAAGGAAAAATTAAGGAGGTCGCGAATTATTGCGAAACTGACATTGTTAACACCTATCGACTTTGGTTGCGGTACGAATTGTTTGTTGGACGATTGAATGCAAATGAATACCAAGCGAGCGAGAATAACCTGCAAGAATTTATAACGGTCCGTATAAACGCCAAACCGCATCTGCTAGATCAAATTAGGATTAAGAGCACTAATTGAGTGCGCCGCCTAACTTTGGCATCACAAAGCCTTTCGATATTCAAGTGGGGAGAGACAAAAATGTCTAACGATGAGGAAAGGCATTTAGCAGGGTGCTGAAAAACCGGATTCGGAAAGCGATTTTTTCCGTGATTGCC
>JBLMXG010000355.1:0-8236 GCA_050257635.1 Chloroflexota bacterium | reverse complement strand
TCGGATTTGGCGACCGCTGGGCTTATCGGCGTAGCTACGGCGATAAATCGTGGTTCGGAATGGATCGGGCACCGGCGGAGCAGATCCTCGCTGAGGCCGATGCAGTATTAAGCATTACAGGATCCACACGCCTGGCAGAAGAAGGGCTGAAAGTTGGCCGCCTTGTTTATGTGTGTACGGACCCGGTGGTCCATGAAGTCTTATTTGCCAATGGGAACGAGGACGTTTGTGCCCATGTCCAAGAACATGATGATGTCGTCACGTTTGGAGAAAATATCGGCAGCTTGCAATGTCCTCTGCCGCCCCTCCCCCGTTTGCGAGCGAGGACTCGGCAACCTGTGTTGCTCGATCTGTGGGAGGCAGGTCCGCCATCAAAGATGGAATTTACAACCGTTGGTAACTGGAGGCAGGAGGGACGCGATAGCGAATTTGGAGGCGAGACCTACTACTGGAGCAAGCATCGCGAGTATCTTAAATTCATAGACCTGCCACGACGGTTGCAACAGCGGCTGGAACTGGCGATGGGCCGTCCCCGGGACCCGACTGCCCAGGAGCGTAGTCTGCTAAAGCAAAACGGCTGGTACTTGACAGATGCAGGTGCGCTCACACTATCTTCTTATCGGGACTACGTGCGGGCTTCCCGCGGCGAATTCACCGTGGCGAAAGATGCCAATGTACGTCTACGCACGGGGTGGTTTAGTGATCGTAGCGCGTGCTACCTAGCTGCAGGCCGGCCGGTGATTACCCAGGACACGGGCTTTGGTTCGGTGCTGCCAACCGGCGAAGGTCTGTTCGCCTTTAATGCCATGGACGACATCCTGGCCGCTTTTGATGCTGTACGTTCCGATTACGCACGCCACAGCCGCGCCGCACGTCAAATTGCACACGAGTATTTTCGGGCAGAGACGGTGCTCCAGCGCCTCCTGACGGATCTGGGATTGTAAAGTACTCACTGTCAACGCTGTCGACCTTGGACGTAGCCCCGCCCGCATGAGTCGCAGGAGTCATCCAGGACGTCTGACACTAATCTTGAGAGATACAAGGATGAGCAGGTTGTTGTGCAGCTCGGGGTTAGATTTCGCACATTATTCTTGAGGCAATGAACCGCCTAGCACGGACGAACTACACTCATGATTGCTCACCGCCTTGGAACTTTGGAAAACTAAGACTTCTTGTTGGTGCTGGAACAGGGTAGCCTAGAGACGTTGACATCAGATATATACACCGCTTTGCGCGAACGCCTGATCGCCGAGAAAAAAATTGCCCCACGCCCCGAGCGGGTGGTTGAGCAACTCGGATGTGAAAGGGACTTTTGAGATGGATATTGGACGGATCGTCGGAGTCTGGACCGCAGATTGCCCGGTGCCGGCCCTGCCGTTTCCGACGCGACCGGTGCAGCAGTGTGTCCTTAACCCTGTGGGGCGGGCGAACGCAATCTCCACGCAAATTCACCAGTTGGGACGCCATCTTTGCGGAAGGTGTGAAATGCCGGGGATCGGCCCCACCACGGGTCTACACTTTCTAGCAAATCCAGCAAATCGGATCCACGCCTGGGGTGTCCTGGTTAAAAGGGCTTGTGCGCGTGGTTCCGCTAAACGGAACGCATCATAGGTGCAAGATGCCACAAATCCCCGATCTTACCCATCCACGTTATCGAGATGAGGTTGGCTGGTTTCTCCATCATGAAAAATATGGTCGGGATAAATTCGGCGGCTCCTATGACGCTGAACGGGTTGCGTATTCGCGCCTCTTGCTCGAAGAGGTGTTACGCCTTGCGGGGCGCGATACTAAATGGTTGGCCGATAAGACAGTCGTAAGCGTCGGCTGTGGATGTACGGGTGATCTTTCGGCGTTCCCTGCTACTCAAAAAATCTGCATCGACCCGCTGCTTTCTATATATCAGAAACTCGGGTTGCTTATGGCGGATGAAACGGGCGGCCATACCATATATTTGTCGCTCGGAGCGGAAAACCTGCCGTTGTTGGATGACGTCGCGGATTTAATTGTCTGCCGCAACGCTCTCGATCATATGGCCAAGCCTGAGCTCGCGCTGGATGAGTTCCGCAGAATTCTAAAAAACGATGGCGTCTTTTTTGCAAGCGTAGATATCGGCGGTGAGCCCACCCCCGATGAGCCGACAGTGTTTTCGGTGGAAAGCCTGTGCAATCTCCTCGCCGCGCGGTTCGACGTGATTACATTTGCGGATGATTATGTGCCACATAGTGAGGGGCGAGTTTGCGGTACGAGAGTTGTCGCTCGAAAAAAGCCTGGACCAGACCAGCGGCTCGACCGGGAAATGATTCTGCGTGCCTATGAGAGTTACCTGGCGGACGCAAAATGAAACATAGACGCAAAATAAGGTTCTCAGCGTGGTTTCTCTTTGGGTCAAAGCCGCGGTGGTTGAGCAACTTGAGCTGTTCCGCCGTCATTACCGGCGCCGAGCCGACGCACATCAGCTCACAAGCGGGATGCCGTCGAATGTCCGGTCAAATTGGATGTCGGGTGATCTAGCCTCGATTGCTTCCACGCTGTGTTAGAAATGATCATTTCATGTAGGTGAGGGGTCGCCCTTGGGATTACGTGTTTGCGTGAGCACCAAGGAGACCCTGTCCTATCCTCAGGGCGGACACCTTTGGGTTTTTATCAATTGGGCATTAGGTTTTCGGGCGTGTGGATGCGAAGTTTCTTGGCTGGAAGTGGTGCCACCAGAAATGTCCCCAGACGAACTGAGTGTGGCGTTGAGGCGCCTAAAAGAATTGTTGACACCGTTTGGACTGGCAGACGCCGTACTAATTAGCCGTCTCTCGGACGACCCAAGCATTTCAGAAGACGAGATTGGGCCATTCGACTTTCTTTTCGATATGCGATACGACCTTCCTGAGCGTCTGCGAAACCGGGCAAGGCGATCGGCCCTATTGGACATGGATCCCGGCCAATTGCAGATCGCCATTGCATGCGGTGAGTATCGCGACCCACAACATAATGCATTCTTTACAATTGGCTCGAGCGGCACGCCGCAAGCCCGCTTTCCCGACCTCGGCAAACACTGGATATACACTCCACCAGCCGTTTATCTCCCCGAATGGCCATCTTGTGCCGCCCCGGAGGGCGCCGCGTGGAGTACAGTTGCCCATTGGTGGGGAAGCTGGATGGTTGATGAGTCCGGAAATCATTTTCCGAATGGAAAGCGGGACGGTTTTCTGCCGCTGATGCGAGTTCCGACCGAAGTTAAAACTCGTTTCGTATTAGCACTCGACGAAACTGGAGAACGTGAGTGGATCGAAGCGCACGGGTTTGAAGTCGGTGATGCCCATACCGTTGGGTCAACACCTCTCGAATATCGTGCTTTCATTCAGCAATCCCTTGGCGAGTTCAGCGCAGCAAAACCGAGCTATGTGCTTCTTCAAACAGCTTGGATGAGTGATCGTACAGTTTGCTATCTCGCATCTGGGAAGCCTTGTGTCATCGAAAATACCGGCTCACTTCAGGCGCTTGGGCTCCCGCGCTTTGACAAGGGGCTACATCGTTTCAGCGGTCAGACCGATGCGGTCCAAGCACTCAAATGCGTACTGGCCGACTACGAAAAGGAGGCTATCGCGGCGCGGCAGATCGCCGAAGAATGTTTTGATGCTCATAAAATATGTCATCGCATCTTAACGCTCACCTTGTAGCGGGAATTTCGATGCCGACCAAGCGGCTGGAAAGTGTGAGGGTCGAGAAAAGTTGGGCCGAGATCAATCCGGAGCTCGTCGCGATTGCTCTAGGGCTGCGTCGGCGGCAGCGCAACTATTCACTCCGTAATATCTGGCCGAGCTCGCGACACGCGGCTTCCTCAGTGAAAGTGGAATCCGTTTCAACCGCCCGAAAAGATAGCTCGCTGCTCGAGGATATCTCATGGCGTAGCTCGCACAGGATGAACCTCGAAACCGGCTAAAGGTATTCCGCGTCTTGGCGGGACAACACGAGGTCCACGGTTTGCTGAATGGGAGGCGAGGATCGCTGCGGTCGCTTTTCTCGGGGCAGCGGAATATAGCTTTGCGGCGAGTAATCATTCTCAAGCAGGTAGGTGTGGTATCCAGCGCTCAAAAACGGCTTTAAGAGCTCAGCAGGGGTCTTGCCCCGCCGGGCCAATAATTCGGGATTGACCTCTATAATGATTTCTAGGTCAGGCCGCGTTCCTTTGATGAGCGACTCCATTCCGGCAACTACCGACCACTCCGCGCCCTCGACATCAATCTTTATCAGCCGGGCGGCCTGTAACTCCTCATACTTGAGAATCGCAGACAAAGGGGCCGCGTGAACCTCGCCTTCCAAATCAAAGCCCCGGCCTTCGAGAGTAGTCGTCAACCCAGTATTGTATTCATGCCCGCGGTAGATTTTTGCGGTGCCTTCACTTTCGGACGCAGCCACGTTGATCACCCGAACATTCGAAGCCCCATTCAATTCAAGGTTAACCAACAGATCGTCGACTGTTTGTGGAGAGGCTTCGATTGCCACAACGGTTCCGGACTTCCCAACCAGCCGGGAGGCCAAGAGCGAGTAATAGCCGACGTTCGCCCCAACATCTACAAACGTGTCTCCAGGCGCAAGACAGCGGCTGACCCAGCGCGTAATGTGCGGTTCCCAAATCCCGAAATAGTAAATGTATTGAGGAATGATATCCTTGGCGTCACCCTTCATCTTTATGCCGGATAACGTGGATGCCACAAAGGGGTGCGATTTCCATGCGAAATATGGATCTATGACTCGGGCCCATAAATAGCGCTTCCCGGTACTGAACGGGATATACCGAACGTACGATCGAAACAGCGCGGCCAGAAGCATTCTGGTCGGCGGCATCATTTTTAGCACCTTTTTGCGTTCATCAGTTTGAATCTGATTTCAAGATTCCATTGCGCTTCGGCCCAAGATGTCGCAAGCACATACTTTGATTTGATGTTGATTAGTTGGTTCGTTGATAAGCGGGGCCCATTTCTGCCAATCGTTTTGCGTTTGCACTTCATGCTTGTGGCGCTTGAGACCGGCAATTTGGTGGATCCGGTGGTTCTGTGGAGCACGAGGGGCATGGACCGATTCTCTTCGCGCATCATGTTTCATTTATGAATTCCCTGGATTCCAGTTGGGCCGCTCGGTAGAGCTGTGCATACAGCCCACCGGCAGCGAGAAGCTCGGGACCGGTGCCCTGCTCGGCGATACGCCCATTTTCAAGCAGCACAACGCGGCCCAAATGATGGGCAATGGCGAGGCGGTGCGTGACAATGAGTGTGGTGCGGCCGCGCATGAGTTTGACAACAGTGCTCATGATCGTCTTCTCCGTAACGGGATCGAGCGCGGAGGTCGGCTCGTCCAGTAGCAAAACCGGAGCGTTCTTCAGGAAGGCTCGGGCGATACCAATGCGCTGACGCTGGCCGACGCTAAGGTGTCCCCCACGCTCGCCAACCGGCGTCTCGAATCCCAGCGGCTGGGCCATGATAAAATCATATGCTTGCGCCTGCTTCGCCGCTTCGATTATCTCCGCGTCGCTCGCTCCCTCGCGACCGTAGCCGATGTTTTCGCGGATGCTGCTCGAGAAAAGGAGCGTGTCCTGCAGCACGATGCCAATCTGTGCCCGAAGGGAAGCTTTGGTCAGAGTTTTGAGGTCGTGGCCATCCAGGCACACAATGCCCGATGTGGGATCGTAGAAGCGGGGCACGAGGCTAAGGAGCGTGCTCTTTCCGATGCCGGTACCGCCGACGAAGACCACAGTTTCTCCCGGCGCGATCGCGAGATCAACGCACGAGAGTACGGGCGCTTTTCCATCATAGGCAAAAGAGACGCCCTTGAAGCTAATCTCTCCCTTCGCCGAGGTGATCGCGATGGCACCCGGTGTATCGCTAGTCGCCTCCTGCCGGTCGAGCACCTCAAAGCAACGCTGGGCACCGGCCGCAGCTCCTTCCACGGCCCAAGCGGTATAGGTGAGTTGCTCGATCGGCTGATAGAGGGTGGTGAGATATGCTACAAAAATAAGTAAATCGCCAAGGCTGAGCTCGCCCTGTAGCACTTCGAGTGAGCCAGCGCCGTACATCACCGCCAAGCCAAGCGCCATCAAAATCCCCACCACCAATGTGCTTCGCAGCGAGATCATGTTGAACCGGAAATTGGCTTCGAGGCTTCGCATGGCATGCCCAACAAATTGCTCAACCTCAAAAGATTCGCGGCCGTATGCTTGCACCGTTCGGATCGATGCGAGCCCCTCCTGAGCAGTAGCTAGCAACTCGCTTTCCCGCTCGTGGATTGTCGTGGATCCCTTTCGAATCCGGTCGCCGTAGTAACGGACCGCCCAGACTACGGGAGGGAGAATGGCCATCGAGACGAGCGTTAACTGCCAGTTCATCGGAAACATGATCAAAAGCGCGCCAATTAATGTAATGACGGCCGCGTAAGTATTGGCGAAGCCGTTGTTATAAATCGTTTGGATCGACTGCGAGTCATAGGCCACACGGAAGGAGGAGTCGACGCTACGGCGTGCATCATGAAACCTAAGAGGCAGCGCTTGCAGGCAGCTGTAGATTTGCGTCCGTAAATGAAGAAGTGCCTTGAGACCAATCCGGATGAGCAGTGCATGGGCAAGGAAGTTCACGACGCCTGAAAGCAGGCTGATGAATACCAAAGTACCGCAGAGGGCGAGCACGGCGCCTGGCGCATTGCTCCAGCCAAACCACTTTGCAATGACAGCCCTCGCCTCGGCCGATCCATGCGACGCATCACTAGACAGCACTCCGTCCACTATGTACTTGAAGGGCCATGGCTTGAGGAGATTTAGCCCGATCCCCGCCGACATGAGAATGATCGCCAGCAGCGTCTGGCCGGTGAACGCTCTAAAATAGACAAGCGTCCGAAGATAAACCGACCCGGAGTTTCGCCTCATGATTGGCATGAATAACTCCTCCAAACTTGCTGCGGCTCCACCAGTCTAACCCGAATCGCTATAAGTCGGCCGTATAGTTTCAGCACCGGTTCGATTGGCCCTGCGCCGCCAAGTCGAGGCGCAAATGCTGCCCGCGAACTTGTCTGGGACACCTATTGGGGACTCGTTTTATGGTTTAGGCGGCCCGCGGTTTTCCGTCGGCTCTGGCGCAGCGTGAGTTCTGACGCGAAGTGCAACACCCCCGCCGATGGGATATCGGCTTGTTGTCATTCGGGAGTGTTGCCATGCCAACCGCCGCGAAAAAGGCTGATAAAAAACGCCCAACCGCCCCGTTGGGGATTTCGCCCCTTGCGGCCTTACGGGAATGGCTCTGTTGAGCCATATTCTCTATCATCGTTTTGTCGAATCACCCAAAGCGATTTGGAAAGGTCGCGCCAATGATCGATAATCCGGAGAAGACCACACCCCTATTAACCGCCCTAAAAGCGGCAGTTCCATTCCAGGTCGCCGTAATGCCAAACCTCATTGATCAACTTGCGCGACAACAGAACCCGGTTGTCGTCAAGTCCACGGAGACCGTGTCAGACGTGTCGTACCTCGGCGATGAGGGCGGCATTGTCTGCCACATAAAACCCGAGGATGCCGAGACCGTTATTATCGTCTCCCTGACCAAGGTCCGGGTGCCACGATCGATGCCCCTCGCTGCGGCTGTCTTCGGATATCAAAAGCATCGGGTGAAAAAACTACGAAAGCAAGGCTATAACTAAGCCGATCAACTGTCAGCGCCCGAACATTTGGATCGAGGCCTTAATTGTTTTGGACCAACACTATGGAGCTCGGTAAGTTCGACGTAGTTGTCTGGGTACGGAAAACGGGTGCCTTCCACGCCGTGCGTGGCGCCTCGCCGGTGATGAACCGCATGAATCGACTGAGCATGAGGTTATGGTGGACTTTCACTGGGGCTTCGCTCATCTCATCAATGCCGAGCGCATGGCTGCCGCTCTCAGCCCTGTCACCTCCCGACCCGAGGTCGTGCTCCTGCGCCTCTCGAATTACGATAACCTAGATGCGTCGGTTACGCACAAGGACGACCGCATCAGCCGACATTAGCCTACGCCCGTCGTTTTACCGCGCTGCGGTGCAAGCATTGTTCTGATACTTCGTTAAATTGGATTGCACTTCCCACTTCTGTGAATGCCCTCAGCGTATTTATCGGTCTATTCTCAATACCACCATGACACCCGAACGCATCTGTCGCTCTGCAAGGACTGCCCGCGACCTCGTCCCCATCTAGTGCGAACTGATTTCCAAGAGCCTTTCAAGGGCTGC
>JBLMXG010000354.1:0-7575 GCA_050257635.1 Chloroflexota bacterium | reverse complement strand
GATCGGAGTCGGCTTAGAGGCACAAGCCCATTGTCTTCCCTACGGAAGGTTTGCTCCTCGCTCTTGGTCTCGATTCCAACTGCGGAATCCGGGATAATGCTTTTTCGGGCCGCGAACGGCTTCTCCTTCACTTTAAGGTTTGCCATCGACTCACCCACGGATACCACACCGGAAGTTATGTGAGCGAAGAGATGTTAAAAAAAATTCATCAACCTCGAAACCAAGTAAATCACCGAAACCACGCCCGCCTATCGAACAAGCAGCGAGTCCGGAGATACCGTTCGCTTTCCCCCGGGCTTCTGTCTGGGCCGAAAAAGTCTTTTGCAACCGTGATAGCGGCCTGCGCCAGTGAAAACACATACCAAGGCATGCATCGTCACGCCGCCGAAGTTAGCGACGCGAATCGCCGGAGATTAAATTTTGCCGTTGCGGCGTAGGACGTCCAGGCGACCTTGGATAATCTTCGTAGGATCTTCTGAAGGTACGAAATCCGGTAGCGGTTCGGTCGGGGAGCCAAGCATGGCCAGCCTTTGGTTGAAAACGTCCATATCGTTATATTTCCGCATCAATTCATGAATCCGATCTAAGCATGCCAGCATGCGTCTGTCGACCTGAGCCAAGCACTCGTTCATCGTCGTTTGGCTTAGCCGAGCTTGTCCGCGCAGCTGCTCGATCTGCGCCTGCGACATTGCGCGCGCAAGCGGCAGCAGCCGCTCCTCGATCTGAGCTTTCATGTTATCGAGGGCTTGCACCGCACGAGCATACTGTTGATTTCGTGACTCTGGTGTAAGTCGTACTTCGTCTGCGGGAGGATTCCGCGCACTTGATTCTTCGCCTCCTATCGCATCTGGAGCGCGGATTGAACCTAACGCGGATTGAATGCTAGAAATTTTCTCCAGCAATTTGCCCGGGTCATCGAGCAATTGTTTTAGTTGCCTGATGGGTTCCAGGTCTTCCACTGAATTGATCGCGCAAATTGCAAACCGAGATTATTTTGCGCCGCCCGCAGCTGAACGGAGCTCTGATTCTCCGCTATCGGCCAAGCCCATGGACTTGCTTGAAACCAATTCAAGAACATCGCTCCGGCTGAAGCGCCAGCTGCGACCGATGCGATTGCCAGGGATCACGCCGCGCTCGGCTAGCTTGTACACGGTCTTCAAGTGTATTTTTAGCAGAGCAGCTACTTCTGAAGGGGTCATGATTTCTTCCATCCGGTTGGTCTCCTTTTTGTTCGAGATCAGTAGTTATTTAGACACCGATGGAATCCTAAAGCATGTCTCGTGCCAGCTCTTCCATACTTCTCCCTACCTCTGTCTAAAAGCTCATTTTACCGAAGTTTTCCGTGCTTGGGTGAATCCCAGCAGCCAACGTCGTAAAAGCGCTGCACTGTATCCGCCCTGGACAAAATTGGCCGGTCAGTGCAGTTTATGGCAAGCCGGTGACATGTTGGGTTGTGCTGCGGTGTCAATGTCGCCCGCGACAAAGCTGGCGAAGTCAGGTTGAAACCAGTCCCAAAAATCCACTTTGTTTCTACACGATCGGATCGAGATCGGTACTCAGGTTCTTAACGTCCATGGGTGTGCCGCGCCTGCACCTGAGCCAACTGCTTCTGCCACTTATTTGAAAACTCGCTGCGTGTTTCATCGCTGATCGCGCTGGTCGCGGGAAACTTATCGCGCCACTCCCAGGGTCGCACCGCTTCGATAATCATGCGCGAGTTATGACCCTTTTGACCGGGCGGGATAATCGGATCCAGCGGCCCGCTCCAGGTGCGCCGCAGAATATCCACCGAAGTGGCCGGGTCGGAGCGCGTGCAAATCGCCCACATGACTTCGCTCACGTCGGTGATGTCGATATCGTCGTCCACCACCACGACGTAGCGCCCAAGATAGGCGCCGGCGTGGCATTGGCAAGCGACCAACGCCGCCTGCTTGGCGTGCCCTGGATACCGTTGTTTGATCGCGACGACGATCATGAAGCGCTGCGCCGGAGGCGGCAAATAGACCCCCTTGATGTCCGGCACGCCGGCCTGTTCCATGCCGTTCCACACCGTGGCGGCGCGCAGGCAGGAGCGATACATGCCGTGGATGGTCGGTTTGAACGGCGCCGCGCCGCAGATGATCGGATCGTTGCGGTGATAGAGCGCTTTGACACGGACGAAGGGTTCGGCGCGCTGCGCGCTCGCATAGTAACCGGGCCATTCGCCGAAGGGGCCTTCCTGCATCGATTCGCCGGGAATAATCTCCCCTTCGATGACGAACTCCGCGCTGGCCGGAAAATGAAGCCCCGTGACCGGCCCCTCGATCACATCGATGGGCTGGCCGATCAGCCCGCCTGCCCAATCGTATTCGTTGACGCCGAACGGCACCGCTTGCGAGGCCGCGATGTAGAGCAAGGGATGTTGGCCGAAAGCCATCGCAACGGGAAAAGCCTTGCCTGCTTTCATCGCCTTTTCATAATGAATCTTGCCGTGCTTGCCGGGCGAGATGTAGAGCCCCACTTTGTCCTTGTCCTGGAGCATCACTCGGTAACAGCCGACGTTCTCGACACCGGTCTCGGGGTCGCGAGTCACGACCAGGTGCGCCGTGCCCAGATAACGGCCGCCGTCGCCGGCATGCCAGCGCGGCACAGGAAATTTCATGAGATCGACTTGATCTCCGCGCTCGATATTCTCGAACACCGGGCCGTCGCGGACCACGTTGGCTTTGATCGGCTGCATCGCGCGTAAGCGCGCACGCAAGGCATCGATCAAAGGAATAATTTTTAAATCCATCGGCAGATTCAGGGTCAACGCGGTGCGCTCCAAAGTCTCCAGCATGTTGGCGAGCACGCGACGGTTGGGATCGAAGCCGGGAACGTGATCGAAGAGCAGGGCTGGCGGCGTAGAAATTCTTTCGAGAATGATTTCCGTGAGCGCACCGATTTCGAGGTCCCAGTGGGCCCCGGAAATCTGCTCCAGTTGCTCGAGCCGCTTGACCTCCTTGAGCCAATCGCGCAGATCGCAGGTGTTGCTCAATTTCGCCGCCATTGCAGTCGTCATGAAAGACTCCCTTCACTCGCTGTTGCGGGTTACTCGACAAGCTGCCGCGTGCTTGGATGAAAAATTTCTTCGGGCGTGATTGGTCGCGCCGTGACACCCTGGGCATGGCAGTAGCCGAGAAAAGCGTCGAGCACGTGACGGTTCGCTTCCAAACCGTAGGCCCAGGGGTCGGTGTTAAAAATTTTTTGCTCGTCGGCGAGATAATGATTGGGCCAAGCCTCGACGAGGCTGGGGATGGCCCGGCGCCAGCGCTGCGCCCAGCGCTTTGCATCTGAGTAAAGTCGAAACAATTGTGCGGGCAATTCGGGATATCGGTCGGCGAGATTTTTTTGCAGCGCCAGCACATGCATGATCGGCAAGATCCTCGTCTGGCGGAAATAGCTGGCTTCGACCTCGCGCGGGTTTGTGAACAAGCGCTGTACTGTCGGGTTGGCAAGCAAGGTCGCCAGCTGGGACTCGGTGATTCCCAGAGCATCGACCTGGCCGTCGAATAGCGCGCGGCAGGCGCGCCCGGAGGTGTTTTGGCCGCTGTTCTGAATCAAGTGAATGACCGAGCCATCGCGCGGCTCGACGGTCGCGCCGGGATCGTGGTCGTCCCAATGGTGCATCGAGGCCACGTGCCACTCGGAATTTTTCGCCGATACGCCGTACTGTTCGATCAGCATGCCGCGCATCCAGATTGCGGCGGTCTGCACCCAGCGGAGAAAGCCGATCTTTTTGCCGTTTAATTCTTCCGGCCGGTTGATCTCGGAAGCTTTGCGGCAAAAGATAAAACCATGGCGAAACATGCGCGAGGGAAAAACCGGAATCGCGACGAAGTCGGCTTTGTCCCTCGAAGTGTAGTAGATCAGCTCGCCGAGGGACATTTCCGAGATATCGTATTGCCCTTTGAACATGCCGGCGAACATCCCCGGC
The DNA here is from genome assembly GCA_050257635.1 of Chloroflexota bacterium. Classification (GTDB taxonomy): domain Bacteria; phylum Desulfobacterota; class Binatia; order UBA9968; family UBA9968; genus DP-20. Next base: position 3,620 of record JBLMXG010000354.1, on the reverse strand, counting down.
ACGTCTTCGGTCTCGGTGATATCGAATTCGAATCCGCGAATGCTCATTTGCCTGCGCAGAATCGGCAGGGTGCCGTCGTAAGCGCGGCTGGCCAATCGGATCTTAGCGGAAGGTGCCATCGGTGCTGAAGTGAAGTGCAGCGGTCAGTTGGCCGATTCTTCCCGGTAAAGCTGCAGAGCGTCCATCACCGGCCGGTCGCTGATCGAAAACAACACCGCCTCATCGTTGGCGAGGTTTTCGTGCGCGTGCCATTGCCAAAGCGGCACGACAAAGGTATCGCCCTGGCGCCATTCGAGACAACTGTCGCCGACTCTCGTGCGGCCCTGCCCGCGAACCACGTGAAAAATCGCCGTGCTGGTGTGACGGTGAGTTCGCGTCGACTCTCTCCCTTTGAAGAGCTGGATTTCGCAGGACATCGTCGGATAGGTATAACCGCCGGTGGCCGGGTTGATGTAGCGCAGCAGCCGGCCATCGTAGGGGTCGCGATCATGCTCGCCGATCGCCCGCAGAGCCGCATGGGTCTCCTTCCATGCATAGCGAAACGGCACGCCGCGCCGATGGCTTTCTTCCATTTTCGGCGCCCGCGCAAAGCCCAGCCGGCTCAGCGACTCCCCGGTCTGCTTCGTGATCGGCTGCTCGGGAGTCGCCGCATCTTCGAAGAACAGAATGTTGAAAGACTGAATCAGCGGCCCGTCCAGACCGTCGAGCCAGATAATCGGATCATGGGATTCGTTGTGATGGTCATGCCAAGTCCAGTTGGGCGTGAGAATCAAATCGCCTTCTTCCATGAAAAACTTTTCGCCGTCGACGGCCGTATAGGCGCCCTTGCCTTGCACGACGAAGCGAATGGCCGCCATGTTATGGCGGTGCGCCTTGGCGACTTCGCCCGGATTGACGATCGAGAACGTTACTTGCAGCGTGTGGGAAGTCGATTTGATCGGCAAATGCGGGCTTACCAGCCGGATGGCGCGGCGCTCCGCTTGGTCGATGCCGATGGTCTCGCTCGCTTTGAGCAGACCGTCGAGCAGCGTTTCCCATTTCCAGAGATAGGGCGCTTCCGAAGTATGTGACGGCACGCGCGTCCGCCAGAATCCGGATAATTGGTTTTTCTCCAACTGGCTGTCGAGCTCTTCGAGCTTCATCGCCGGCACTCCCTGAAAACCTAGGATACTTGGGACATCGCGTGCGCCATGCCGCCAAAATAAGCGCGATGCAGATCCATCGACTCTTTGGCGGTATGCAACACGTCTTCTTCTCTGCCGGGCGCGACATATGTTTCCAAAACATCGATAAACATGTCCGAGTGCTTCACGTCGGCTTTGCTGTGGGCGGTAAAGTTCGGCATCTGGCCGTCGGTGAAATTCAAGTCGCGCTTCCAAATCTTATACAAGCGCGTGCAATTGCCGCCGCCGATGTCGCCCAGCAGACGATCGTCATTGGTCCACTCGGCAATGGTCGAGGCGGCGATCGCCTCCTGCCAGGGCCGGTGGCGCGCGATCCAAAACCAGCCGTAGATCGCCGCCTTGGTGGTCGGCAGCGGCTCAGCTTTGAGTATATCGTCGATGCTCAGGCCCAATTCCTTTCCCTGCCGAAAGATCAGATCCAAGTGGCCTGCTTTTGAATGTTCGTCCTCGACCAGCTCCTCGTGCTCATGTTCCATGATCCGCTGCTTGACCTCGAACTCAGGACAGTTCGCCGCCACCTGCGGCCAAAAATTGCGCCGCTGGCGCACGTAAAGGCTCAACTGCAGCAAATAGATCTGCGCCCGCGGCAGCGTCATGGGAATAGAATAAAAATGTTGCATCTCCGGCGACAGAAACAGATCCCGCACGCAATCGCCCAGTTTTTGTCGCCACTCCTGTGGTTTCATGAACCTTCCTCCTGAAAATCTATTGGGCACGAAAATAACCAAATTGATGGCTGTGATTCCCGCTAAAATCTCTCACCGCTACCACGAATAATACCGTGAGACATTTCTCAACCTATGAGTTTTTAGCACTAGCCGATCGGCAAAAGCAATGTCAAGGAACAAGCCCTGATCGGAAAAGGTTGCTGTCCCAGCCGGAGTTTGAACGCGCGCAAGCTCGAGGCTGTATAATCTTGCGGCAGGAAGGAGAAAACTAATGCGCAGCCGCTGCCTAAACAGCGGCTGTCAATGCAATTGTCGGTTTTCTTTGGGAGCGGGCAAATAGCGCAGCAATATGTCTTGAAGCTCGGTTAGCGTAATCGGTTTACTGACGATTTCATGCGCGCCGGACTTCAAAGCAGCCTCTCGGTATCGCTCGGCGATCCAGGCGGTACAGACAACGATCGGAATGTCTTTCGTGATTTCGCTCTCGCGCAGGCATGCTGTGGCCTTGATGCCGCTCATGTTCGGCATACCGATGTCCATAAAAATTAAATCCGGCCGTTCGCTCATGGCTTTCTGCACGCCAATTTCGCCGTCATCGGCCTCCACCACCTGAAAACCCATGTGGCGAATAAGCATGGCAAACAGCTCTCGACAATCGGTATTGTCTTCGATCACTAAAACCTTGTACGCCATAGATTCACCTGCTCAAAACTGAAAAGCAGGGTATGTGCCAAAGTTAAAAAGCAACGAAATATCAATTGTTAAGGGCAATCGGGGGCCTAACGACCCGGCAAATTGCCGGCTATGGCAAGGCATGGCGGGCCGAACTGACAGAGGATCGCGGCGGTGCCGGCCGAATGGCCCAACTGCCGATCGAAGCGGATGCGGACATTAAGTCTGTGGCAAACCGGGTCACCTGCCGAGCCAACGATTGAGTCAAGGCCAACGCTTATCGAAACCAGAATAGAAAAATTGCAGTTAAAAATTAGCGGCCGTGAGACGCAAGTAACATCGTAGGAGCCGTGATCCGATCATTCGACCGCAAAGGATACCGTTCGCTTGAAAACTCCGAGTCGAAGGCCTAGTTAAAAAGCGTGGCTTCGGTACATCCCCGCTACTTCCCCACGCCGTATCAGGATAGCCCGCAGTCGGGGCGGCTGATTTTGCGCGACGGCAGTACAGCTACGATTCGCCTGAGCCGGACCGACGACCAAGAGGCGCTGAAGGAATTCTTTGCCGGGCTCTCGGATCAGTCCAGACACCGGCGTTTCTTTGCCAACACTCCGGCGAGCGAGCGGTGGATTCGCTCCTGCTGCGATTCGTCAAACCCGCGCGCTTCTCTCACCTTGGTTGTCACGCGCCTCTCTGACGAAAGCAGGAGCCGAATTATCGCCACGGGAAGTTATTTTGCGCGCGACGAAACCACAGCGGAGATTGCGCTGGCGGTGGACGACCGGTTCCAGGGTAAAGGCGTTGGAACCCTGATACTGGAGAGGCTCGCGCTATTAGCCGTAGCTAATGGTTTTCGCCACCTTCAGGCCGTCACGATGGCTGAGAATCAATTGATGATCGAGGTTTTTCGCGCGTCCGGTTTCGAATTGCGCACACGCCAGGAGGCCGGTTACGTCGAAATCGATCTCTCGGTGCGTCCGAGCCCGACCAGCATCGCCCAGGCTGAATGGCGCGATCGAGTGGCCACCAATGCGTCACTGCGTCCGTTCTTTCGACCGCGCTCCGTCGCCGTTGTCGGCGCCTCGCGCAATCCGGC
>JBLMXG010000353.1:0-5818 GCA_050257635.1 Chloroflexota bacterium | reverse complement strand
GGGGTGGGAAATAGGTAATGGATAATTGAGAATGGAAAATTGACAATGCCGGTCGATAATGGAAATTACCTCATTGCCGGAACGTCTGAATTATCAATTCTCCATTATCCATTTTCCATTTCTTTCATTCCGACTCGCCGTTGGCGGCGGCTTTGGCTCGCCGCTCGCGCACCGCGTTGGCGAGGGAGTCGATCAGGCTGCGGCTGTCTTCCCAACCGACGCACGCGTCGGTGATGCTCTGGCCGTAAACCAGCGCTTTGCCCGGAATCAAATCCTGGCGACCGGCCTTGAGGTGGCTTTCGATCATAATGCCGAAGATCCGGTCGTCGCCGGCGGCGATCTGCGCCGAGACGTTTCGGCCCGCTTCCACTTGCTTCGACGGATCTTTGCCGCTGTTGCCGTGGCTGCAGTCGATCATGATGCGCGCCGGAATGCCGGCCTCGGCAAGGCTCTTCGCCGCGGCGTCGACGCTGGCCGCGTCGTAGTTGGGCTGCTTGCCGCCGCGCAAGATGATGTGGCAATCCTCGTTGCCGGCGGTGGAAACGATGGCCGAATGGCCCGCCTTGGTGACCGAGAGAAAATGATGCGGCGCTTGAGCGGCGCGGATAGCGTCCATGGCAATGCGCACGTTACCGTCGGTGCCGTTCTTGAATCCTACGGGGCAGGAGAGACCCGACGCGAGCTCGCGGTGCACCTGGCTCTCGGTGGTGCGTGCGCCAATGGCGCCCCAGGAGACCAGGTCGGCGAGGTATTGCGGCGTGATCATGTCGAGAAACTCCGATCCCGCCGGCATGCCGCTCTCATTGAGTTCGAGCAGGAGTTGCCGTCCGATCCGCAGCCCGTCGTTGATTTGAAAGCTGCCGTCGAGATTGGGGTCGTTGATCAATCCCTTCCATCCCACGGTGGTGCGCGGCTTCTCGAAGTAGACGCGCATGACAATCAAAAGATCGTCGACGCAGCGCTCCTTGGCTTCGGTGAGACGGGCAGCATACTCCTTTGCCGCTTTCACGTCATGGATTGAGCAGGGCCCCATGATGGCGAGCAAACGATCGTCAGCGCCATGGAGAATGCGGTGGATGGCCTGGCGCGTTTCAAAAACCGTCCGGGCAGCTTTTTCGCTGATCGGAAGATCGCCCAACAGTTGCGCCGGCGTAATTAACTCTTTGATTTCCCTGATTCGCAGATCGTCGGTTTGGTACTTCATAAAATCGAATCAACTTAATCACGTCATTATAAACAAATTCTTCCGAAAATCGAATCACTTACGAGCCTGGTTTAAATCCATGTGCTGTTCCGAATGGAATTGGAGAAAAACTCTTGCGCATCCCAGCTTGAGTTGGGCTGAACTGAAGCGCGCCCAATGTCCGTGTCCTCGCAGCGGTGCAAGTCCCAGGTCAAACTCAACTATCGATTAACATCAGCTGGCTCAACCTGGTTTTACTTATTCAATGTTTCTCGCGCGACGATCGCCAGCGCCACTGCCGATAATATCAGCAGGGGGGCGTAAACCAGAAATGGTACACCCGGGTTAAACTGATCGGCGAGCAGGCCGCCCACCATCGGCGCGCCTACGCCGCCGATTTCGGCGATGGTGCGACGGGCGGCTTGCAGTCGGCCGCGCGCGCTGGCCGGGACGACATCATAAGTCGAGGTCGCCAAGGAGCCCAGGGAAAGACCGTTGGCGATACCAAGAAATGAGATCAACACCGCGAGTTGGAAAAAATTTTGCGCGAAGGGAATAAACAAGAAAGCCAAAGCCGGGATGCCGGTGCTAGGAACGGTGGCCCATTTTCTGCCGACTTTATCGATGACAAAACCGGCGGGCAAAATCATGATGAACACCGAAAAGCCGGATATCGTGAACAGCATCCCCACTTCTTTTGGCGACAATCCGAGTTTCGACGTCGCCAGGAGCGGCAGCATGCTTTGCGTTGTTACCCGGTGCATGAAACTCGTGAACGTGGCGAAGACCAGCATGGCGTAGGTCATGCGCAGGTCAGGGTCGATTTGTTGAAACAATTCCTTCAACGCGCGCAGCCGTCGGCGCAGCGCGGCCAGGCTCCAGTCCGCAAGCGCCGGCGGTTGAGCAGCGCCCGGACTATGCTTGCTCGAAACGGAAGAGCCCAGGAATACTGCGGTCATGGCGCAGGCTGCGTAACCGAAAAAAACCGCGTGGAAGCTGATCGCTTCGGTGAGCACGCCACCGAAAAGGGGACCCAGGGCGAGACCGAGGTTGTTGACGCCGTGGAAGCCGCTCAAAACTCGGCCGCGCTGGTCCAGGCGCGCGAGATCGATGCCGGCAACTTCGCGGGCCATCACCCAGATGCTCTCGCCGATGCCGATTAGGAAGACCAAGACTAAAATCATGCTGAACGCGGGTGAAAATCCCGCCAAGACGGCGGCGCCACAGGCGGTCGCCGGTCCGGCGGTCAGCGCCGCGCGGGTCCCCAGACGATCCAGCACCGTGCCGCTGAGCGGCATCCCGACAAAGCGCCCCAGAGCCAGGGCGGTGATGATTTGCGCCGCCGCGCCCGGGCTGATGCCGAAAGACTTGGCGATCACCGGAACCGCCGGCACAATCATCGACCACATGCCAGCGAGCAACGCGCTGGTGTAAAGCGTGGCCAAGCCGCGCGCCAGGGAGTTGAGTTGGAACAGTGCCGCCATCATACAGCTCAGGAACAACCTACCAGGCCTATCAGCGACGGGTGCTTTTCACAATCGATCATTGGGATTTTCATCGCTGAGGAAGAGTGAGTGCCGAACCGACGCGGTCAGCGGATCATTCCGGGATTCGCCCCGGAGCGCGATTGCGCGGGTGGATCGGTCGGAAAAAATTTAACAAGCAGATCAGAAGTCGGCGCTGCCGGGCGTGCGCGGAAACGGGATCACGTCGCGGATATTTTTGAGCCCGGTGAGATACATCATCATGCGCTCCAGGCCGAGGCCGAAACCGGAGTGGGGCACGGAGCCGTAGCGCCGCAGATCGAGATACCACCAGTAAGGCTTGTCGTCCAAGCCGCTATCGCGCAACCGCTGCAGTAGAACGTCGTAACGCTCTTCGCGCTGGCTGCCGCCGATGATCTCGCCGACCCGCGGCACCAGAACATCCATTGCGCGCACGGTTTTGCCTTCGTCGTTGAGGCGCATGTAAAAAGCTTTGATGTCCTTCGGATAGTCGGTGACGATCACCGGCTTCTTGAAGATTTCCTCGGACAAAAAGCGCTCGTGCTCGGTCTGCAAGTCATTGCCCCACTCGACGGGAAATTCCCAGCTCTTGCCGGATTTTTTTAGCTCCTGAACCGCGTCGGTATAGGTGATATGGCCGAACTCCGCTTGGGCGACTTGTTCCAGCGTGGCAAGCACCGTCTTTTCGATGAACTGGTTGAAAAACTCGAGATCCTCGCGGCATTGGTCGAGCACGCGGCGGATGACATATTTTAAAAACTCCTCGGCCAGCCGCATGTTGTCTTCGAGTCCGTAGAAGGCCATCTCCGGCTCGATCATCCAGAACTCGGCGAGATGGCGCGGCGTATTGCTGTTCTCGGCGCGAAAGGTCGGGCCGAAAGTATAGACCTTGGTGAACGCCGAAGCGAAGATCTCGCCTTCGAGCTGGCCGCTCACGGTTAGAAATGCCGGCCGGCCGAAGAAATCCTGCTGCCAGTCGACTTTGCCGTCGGCGCCGCGCGGCGGCTGTTGCAAGTTGAGCGTGGTCACGGCGAACATCTGGCCCGCGCCCTCGCAGTCTGAAGTCGTGATGATCGGCGTTTGCACATAGATAAAGCCGCGCTCCTGAAAAAAACTATGGATTGCGTGGGTAAGCGCGTTGCGCACGCGAAAGGCCGCGCCGAAAGTGTTGCTGCGCACACGCAGATGCGAAATCTCGCGCAGGAACTCAAGGGTGTGTCCTTTTTTTTGCAGCGGATAATGCGCCGGATCCGCGGTGCCGTAGATGTGAATCGCCGTAACCTTGAGCTCGACCGCCTGGCCTTTGGCCGGCGACTCAACCAAAACACCGTCGGCTCGGATACTGCTGCCGGTGGTGGCTTGCTTTAGAACATCATCGGGAACCGCACCCGCGTCGACGACCAGCTGCATGCTTTTGAAACGCGAGCCGTCGTTGAGCTCGATGAAAGTGATGCCCTTGGAGTCGCGCCGCGAGCGCACCCAGCCGCTTAGCGCGACCTCGCTGCCGACGGGCGAGCTGAATGCTTGCTTGACCGAAATATTGTTTGCCGCCATGGGGCAAGTATCGGATAAATTTATCGCCTGTCAACCGCGGATCGCCCCACCGTTCAGCCGCTCGTTTCCGGCTGGCTCTTGGTTCGGAACTGCCGTTCGTAAAGCGACCGAAGCTCGGCGAGGGTCGTGATCTGTGCCGGCCCTTTGTCGTCGCGGATGCGCTTGATGCGGGCGAAGCGCAGGGCGAAGCCGGAGTTATACTGTGGGCTCCGTTGGATCTCGTTGTAGGCAACCTCGACGACCACCCGCGGCTCAACCGAAACCGTATAGCCATCGTCGCCGAGTTGCAGTGTCTTCAGTCTTTCCGTCATCTCGATGAATTGGCGATCGGTGAGCCCTTTGAAAGTTTTGCCGACCGGCGCGTAACCGGCGCCGTCCTCGGCGACCGCCAGATGATAATTGGACAGCCATCCGCGCCGTCTTCCCGAGCCGCGGTCCGCGGCGACAATAACGCAGTCGATGGTTTCGGCCGGTTTTACTTTGAACCAGAGCTTGCCGCGATTGCCTGGCATGTAGGGGCTCGTGCGCGCTTTGGCCATCACGCCTTCGTGGCCGGCGGCGAGGGCTTCATTCAGAAAGACCTCGGCGTGCGCCTTGTCACTGACGAGTTGGCGCGAGGCCAGATATTTGCCGCCGGAGATTTCGCTGAGTTTTTGCCAACGCGTTTCGTAGGTCTCGTCGATGAGCGAGCGGCCGTCGAGATAGAGGCAGTCGAAGAGGTAAAGTGACAGCGGAATTTCACCCGCGGCTTTGTCGATTTCGTGCAGTCGTCTAAAGCGGCGCATCAGCTCTTGAAAGGGAAGGGGACGGCCGTCTTTGCCGGCGGCCACGACCTCACCATCGAGGATGAACGAATCGCCGCGCAAGTGGCTCCGCGCAATCTCGGCGATCTCCGGCAAGCTGTCGGTAACGTCGTTCAAGCGGCGGCTCCAGATGCGTATTTGCTCGCGTCCTCTGTGAATCTGTACGCGTGCGCCGTCGTATTTATATTCCAGCGCGGTTTGCCCGCCGTGCGTTTTGAGAATCCCATCAAAGTCTTGCGTCAGCTCGGAAAGCATGGGGAGCAGCGGTACGAACAATTTGATATTCACTTGCTCCAGCCCGGCGGCTCCTTGCGTCAACCCAATCGCCGCGACTTCGGCGAGGTCGGACAGGAAGAGCGTCGCTCGGCGAACCGTCTTGCTCTCGCTGCCGGAGGCCCGGGCGATCGCATCCTGGATCAAACCGTCGTGCAGGCCGATGCGGAGCTCGTTATGCAAGAGGCGAAACAAGATCGGTCGCTCGTGCGTGCAAGCGGCATCGATCAGCTCTCTGAGCCGGGTAATTTTCCGCTCGCGGGAGCCCTTGCCGCTGGCTTCCGCGATTTGCCCAAAGCGATCGGCGACATCTTTGATTGTCAAACTCCCCAGGGCGGTCGGCTCGTGTGCCGGTACTAGATCGGTGGGACCGAAAGTGCCCGGACCTATGTCGAGCGTGCGCGGATCGGAAACGGGAAAGGGTCGGCTCGACAAAAATGCTACGCCGGGACGAATCTCCTCCGGGGTGAGACGCCGAAGATAAGCCGCGGCCATGGCGA
>JBLMXG010000352.1:0-3895 GCA_050257635.1 Chloroflexota bacterium | reverse complement strand
CTCGGCGGATTTTGCGATTTATCAACTGTTGAGCCGCAACGGCCTCGACCCCAACAAAGACGTCACCCTGCAAGCCGTCGCCGGCAGCCCCGACGCGCGTTTCGCGGCGCTGGTCGGCGGTTCTGTCGACGCCACGGTGGTCAACAGTCCTTTCGAATATCGCGCCGAACAGAAAGGTTTTCGCACTCTGTTGTCGGTCAAAGAGACCGCCGAATTCGTGCGCATACCGATCGTCGGCCTGAGCACAACCCAACGCAAGATCGAAAAAGAGCCGGACGAGATCGTGCGCGTGCTGCGCGGCCAGCGCTCCGCAATCCTGTTTCTCCAGAGCCAGCGCGAAGTCGGCGTCGGCCTGCTCGAAAAGCTGCTCCGCCTCGACCACGCCGCCGCCGAAAGATTTTACGGCGTCTACCGCGATCAATATAACCCGGATCTCACCGTTCCCGACTCAGTAGTCGAAGAATGGATCGCCGTCGGCACCTTCCGCGCCAAGGAAAAAATCCAAGTCAAACCGCAAGTCGTTTACGATTGGTCGTTCGCCGAGCACGCTCGGCGCTGACGCGGCGCATAAAAAGCAGCGGAGTTTCTCGCTTGCTATCCAGTCAATATAACACGGCCTCTGATTTATTTGTTCCACGCACCGGGTCTCAAGACTTTTCCCGGAAGCGCTCCCGTCGGCGCGCCGTTTTCAATCATGATCTTGCCGTTGACGATGGTATAGGGAACTCCGGCGGCGTTTTGAATCATGCGCGTTTCGTTGCCGGGTAGATCCTGAACATACTCCGGCTCCAGCGCATTGACGGTTGCGGCGTCGAAGACGGCGATATCGGCGGCGTAACCGGGCCGCAGCAAGCCCCGATCGCTCAGGCCGAATACGGACGCGACCCGAAAGGTGAGCTTATTCACCGCCTCTTCCAAACTCATGATGCCGCAATCGCGCACCCAGCGGCCGAGGAAAGCTGTGGCGTAGCCGAAGCGCGCGTCGTAACCCATATGCGCGCCGGCATCAGACTGGCCGATCATGACGGCCGGATGCTTGAGGATTTCGCACACCGCTTGGGGATCGCCCTGGGTGTTCGTATGCACGAAGCGGGCTTCGAGATCTTCTTCTAGAGAAAGATCCAAAAAGCAATCCAGGCCGTCCTTACCTTGGCCTGCGGCGATTTCCTGAACCGATTTGCCCTCGAGGAATTTATTCTTGGGGAGCTTCACATGATCGACGAAGATGACATCCCAACGCCGCGGAAACACGGACGGGGACTGATCCGCGATCGCCTCGGCGAATAATTTTTTCCTGACCTCAGGATCGGCGAACATCTGCTTTCGCGCCGGCAGCGGACCGAACATCGCCGCCTTCCAGGTGGGAAATTCGTCGAAGCACTGCGCATCGAGCAAGGTGTAGCGGTTTTGAAAGGGTTTGGCCTGGGTCATGGCGAAAATCGGCAGCCCTTCGTCGCGAAACACCTTGGCCGTGGCCTCCAACATTCCTTTCCAGTGATCCGGCCGGCTCCAACTATGACTGATGCTCTGCCACAAAACCGGCCGTCCGGTGCGCCGCGCCATTGCCGCCGCGTAGCCGATGCGCCCGCGCGCATCCGCACCGCCGCCGCTCAACTGCACGACGCCGCCATTCAATTCGCCCAAGACATCCAGCAACGAGCCCAGTTCTTCATCCGAGGCGAGCCGGCTGGCGACAGGTTTTTTGTCCTCGCGTATATGGCGCGGATTCTGATTGGTGGAAAAACCGACGGCGCCCGCGTTCATGCCTGCGCGCACCAGCTCTTTCATCTTGGCGATTTCTTCCGGCGTCGCCTGTCGTTCCACGGCGTCTTCGCCCATGACGTAATGGCGCACGGCAATATGGCCGACCAACGCCGCGACGTTGACGCCAAGATGCGCGCCGAGCGCGTTGAGATACTCTTCCGTCGATGTCCACTTCCACTGAATGCCTTGCTCGAGTACGCGCCGGCTGATCGCTTCGACCCGGACGAAGCTTTTGATCATCGCGTCGCGGTTTTCGGGCTTCGCTGGCGCCAGGCTCAAGCCGCAGTTGCCCACGACCACCGAGGTTACACCGTGAAAACAGGAGGAGGTGCCGAGCGGATCCCAAAATAGCTGCGCATCGAGGTGCGTATGCGGATCGATAAATCCCGGCGCAACCGCCAAACCGTCCAGATTGAGCGTTCTTTTCGCCCCATCGTTAATGCGTCCTATTTCAACGATCTTGCCGTTTTGAACGGCCAGGTCGCCGTTATAGCCCGGCATCCCCGAGCCATCGTAGATCCGGCCGTTTTTCAGTAACAAATCGTACATAGCGCGCTCTCCTCGCGGCAAATCCTGCTATTTGGAAGCGAATGATGGCGACGTTAGTCGATACTAATGACGACCGTCAAGAGTCCTGTGCGGGGATGCTCGGGAGGCTCCGAATTATTTCGTCCAGGCGAAGCGTCAAACCGTTAATCTTACGCCCAGCCCCGGATCGATGGGAACCTGCAGCGCGCCGTCGACGACTTCAAATCCGTCGACCAAGTCGCCGTCAAGCTCTTCGAACTCGGCGATTTCCGACGGCACGATGATGCCGGGTGTCGCGCTGATGAAATGCGCCTGGGCAGCCTCGACCAAGCGTGTGGTTCCGGTGCCACCGACATGGCAGGCCAAACCCACCGACCGGCAGGCCTTAACCACCGCCAGGCTTTTCCGAATACCGCCGAGCTTGAGCAGTTTGATGCTCACCGCCTTGGCGGCCTTGGTCGCCGCGATTCGAGCGACGTCTTCGGGCGTGTTGACCGACTGATCCGCGAGCACAAGCGGCGTTACCGATTGATTCACCGCTGCCATGCCCGTCAAATCCTCTGCCGGCACCGGTTGTTCGACCATGGTCAATCCTTCCGGCGTCAACTGATCGATAACCCGGATCGCCGTCGCTGCATCATAAGCTCCGTTGAAATCGGCCGTGAATTGAACACCGGGGCCGACCGCTGCACGGACCGCCTTGAATCGTTCCAGATCCGTCCCCAATCCGGCGCCGAGCTTGACCTTCAAATAGCGATAGCCCTGGTTGACAAGCTGGGCGGCTCGGTCGGCCATAAAAGCGGTCGAGCCCATGCCGAGCATCTTGAGCACCGGGATGGTATCGTGATTGCGCCCGCCGAGAAAGGCCGACAGCGAGACCTGCGACGCTTTGGCGGCGAGATCGAGCAAAGCCATTTCCACCGCTACCAGGTGACGAGGATATTTGGCCAATCTCGCATCGAGGGCCTCCATCAGGGATTCGAAATCACGGCCGTCATGGCCCATGAGCGATTGATGGATCGCCACCTTCAGCGCAGCGATCCCGGGCTCGAACGTCGCATCATCCTTCGGCATCACCGAAGCCGCGCCGATACCAATCAGACCGTCCTCGGCGCGCAAGGTCAAATAAAAGACCCGCACCGCGTCGGCGCTATAGCTCGCCGTCTGCCAGCGGATTTTACGCTTGAGAAGATGAGGATAAAAATTAATATCGATGATCTTCATCAGGTCGGGGCACGCCAGTTCGGGATGGACTCCGGTCAGGCTATCTTCTGCGCACTTAGGGTCGGCTCATAAAGCAGCTGGATAACGATTCCGTCGGGGTCGGCGCAATAGAAAGAGGCGCTGCCGTCGCGATGGAGTTTGAATGGATGGACGATCGTAACGCCATTGGCGCGAAACTCCCGTTCGAGATCTTGGACCCGTTCGATGCTCTCCACCAAGAAACCAAGATGGTCGAGCTGCTTTTCGTCGCCGGTCTGAATCAAGTTCGGCGAAACTTCATGAATCGCTAAATTATCGCAGCCCGAAGAGAGATAAATGTTTAGCGGGTCGGGCTCCCAAACGATGTCCATGCCGAGAACATCGCGATAAAACTTTTTTG
>JBLMXG010000351.1:0-6480 GCA_050257635.1 Chloroflexota bacterium | reverse complement strand
AAACAAATAGATACAGCACATTATCAATACCGCTATCCTTGTCCGTCGCTTATCCGCCTCACCAACCGCAACTTCTCTGCAACTCCAAAGGCTTATAGTCACGCGCTTCTCCTTGCCTTTGCTGGCATTCGGTTTGCCCTACAGTTTAACGGAAGCCAATAGCTCACCCGAAAGGAGAACCTCGATGAAAACCGAGATTTCGTTGTTGGCTGCGCTACTCGCGCTGGTGATCTATGGGGGCAGCCTAATCGTGCTTTTGGTATACATCGCTCGCTCCATGTGGCTCGCTACACTCCACGCCGATCCGATCATAGCCCAACTGCACGGCATTTTTTGAAATGGCGCGTTCTGGACAGTGGACCGAAGGAGGTTGGGTGCTGAGACCTTGCGGCCATCCCGCCGGTCGAGTCCGAAGAGGTGGACGAGCGGCGCTTGTCCCTCAATGAAATATTTTTTGTAGTTTGCATCAGAGGCCTTAGCTCTCAGTCGGCGCGCTGCAGCGCTGTCTCGGCCGGTTCGACCGGGCCGACGGCGGGACAATTTTTCGGAGCGAAGTCAGCGAGCTACCCGCCGATGCCTAGAGCGCGCTCTTGCGCGTGCCGAAAGAAAGGGAGATCGAGCGTGTGCTCGCCGCCACCGATCGCGACTTGAAAGTCGCCGTAGCCACGGCTGCCTTTCGTGGCCAAACTCGTCGAGCAGGAAAAAGAACTGATTGGCCAACACCGCACGGCTCCGAGGAGTGAAGTAGAGTTTCATCGCGTCACCTCTCGACAAGCATTGACCGAGCTCGATCAGTCTGCGAAGGCAGCCGCGAGAAATCGAGCCCAATGAAAGAAACTCAATGAAGTCGCTTTCCAACCCTTTAGTGCTCAGTCACTCGTCATTCGTAATGAATAAATCCACGTGCGCCTGCGCAGCGCACGCTAGCTGAACGGCGCCGGCGGACGGATCGTGCAATCCTTGCGAATACCAGCATAGAGTTGGCCAGCTTCGATATCGAACGGAACAATCGCCGCTTCGAGACGCCACGCAAAGGCGGAATATCCGGAAGAGAGCTTTTTGATTTTGCCGCTTGTGCTGTTATACCCGTTCAGAGAAGCAAGTCTGCACCGTCGATTAGCTCTACCGTACGCAGAAAAGAGGATTCAGGCATGACTAAAAAATTGGGCTCCAGGGCATTAGGCGCAGGGGTTTTTGGATTATTGCTGTCGATTACCGCGGCGCCGGTCGCCGCTCAGAAACTGGAGAAGATGCGGGTGGGGTACAATGCGATAACCGGCAGCAACAGCGCCTTATGGATCTCGAAAGAGGCCGGCTTCACGGCGAAAAACGGGCTTGACGTCGATTTTATTTATATCGAGTCGGGCTCCCGGATCATGCAGGCGATGGTGGCCGGCGACGTGAGGCTCGGAAACACTGGCAGCGGTCCGAGCATTCAGGCCCACGCCAAGGGCGCCGATACGGTGCTGATCCTCTCGGTCATGCCGACGCTGCCTTTTCAGGTCGTCGCGCGACCGGAAATCAAAAAGCCCGAGGACCTGCGCGGGAAAAAATTGGCCATCAGCACGTTCGGTTCAACGACGGATTTTGCCGCGCGTTATTTTCTCGAGAAGACGGGCTTAACAGCGGGAAAGGACGTGACCGTTCTCCAGAGCGGCGGCCAATCCACGCGGCTCGCGGCGCTCAAACAGGGAGCGGTGGACGCGACGCTGCTCGGCGCGCCCACGCTGCTGGTGGCCAAGCAATTCGGGCTTAACATCATCGCGGATCTCGTCGATATGGGTTTTCATTACGACTTCGGCTCCATCGCCACGACTCGCTCGTTCATCAATAGCAATGGCGACGCGGTGCGGAGATTTGTCCGCGCCTATGTGGAAGGGGTTCACTATTTCAAAACCCACCCCGACGAGAGTAAGAAAATCATGGCGCGCTACTTGAGAGAGAATGAGCCCGCGGTGTTGCAAGAGACCTACGCCTACTATGCCGTTAAAACCGCCGCGACCCCTTACCCGACACGCGAGGGCATCGAGCCGGTGATCGCTCAGATCAGCGCCGGCTCGCAGGCCGGAAAAACCAAATTGACTTTCGACGACGTCGCCGATCAGAGCTTCGTCCGGGAACTGGATCAGAGTGGCTTCATCAAAAGCCTTTATCGCAAATAAGGCCGAGCGGACGGCAGCCGGGTCAATTCAAAAGAGGAAGCGGCTTGGTTGCTATCTGAATCGCTGCAGAGTCGGCATGACCACGGGGGCGACGATCGGCACCTCTATCGATACCTGCTTCAACTACCCGAGCTTGACGGACATGTACAAGTACGCGGCTTACGACGCTTTGGGGAACCTCCAGGGCGGCAACTACTAGCGAGGGTGATGCGACAGTAATCGGCTCGGATCGGCGAAAGACTGCAGGTCGATTTTGACCGATGAGAATCACGCAGACGGCAACCGACATTGAGATAAAAAAACCTTCGGCTATATCTCAAGAACCTGTGACAGGATGGTAAACTGTCGTGGCAAATTGCCCTATGAACGCAGGGTTACGAACCGCAAGCATGCATTGCTGAGCTGTTTTCTTCACGGCACGGCTCTTGCGCATCGGCCGGGGAGAGGAGGAAATCTTATGAAACTCACATGGGGAAGAACTCTCCTAGTGTCGGCCTTTGTTGCGTCGTTAGCGGTTCCTTCATGGGCCGCCGACAAGTCTCAAAAGGCCGCGCCCAAGCAGGAGAAGGCAGTGAAAAGCGCCATGAGCCATGAAAACCGCGAGGAAGTTAAAAAGGTTCAAGAAGCGCTGAAAAGCAAGGGAGAAGATCCCGGCAACGTCGACGGCGTGATGGGTAAAAAAACCGAAGCAGCGCTGAGGAAATTTCAAAAAACCAACGCGCTCAAGGTCACCGGTGCGATGGATGACGAGACGGCTCAAAAATTAGGCGTCGAATGGGGATCCGCCTCGGCAAAACCGGAGAATAAATAGCGCTCGCGTTTCAAGCGCAAACCGCCGCGACTCGCTACCCGACGCGCGAGGGCGAGCGAGCCGGTGATCACGCAGGTCGCCGCGGGCGCCAAGACGAAATTGACTTTCGACGAAGCCGCCGATCAGAGCTTCGCTCGGGAACTGGATCCAAGCAGTTTCATCCAGTGCCTATATCGCAAGTAAGGCTGAGCCGACGGGCCGGCGAGTTCGCGCACGCACCCGCTCAAGATTCTCAAACCGCCGGTCGATATCCCGGGATTCAATGTGCCAGAGCCAGCACGAGATCCACCGCAATGATCCCGGTCACCGCGGGCTTTGGGATGCGCTAATCAACTCCACTAAAGGAAAGAACGAAGCCCCGCTCAAGATTAGCACAACGTCAAATCCATACAGAGAAAATTCATGGATTCTCAGAGAGATCGCTTGAAGAAGCCGTCGAAAATAAATCAATTACTCAGGCAGACCCTGAACCTCCGCTGAACCTCCGCTCTCTCAGGCAGCCTTCGCTACGGGAGGCTGTGGCGCCGAACAGCGCGCTCGCGCGCGCCGCTGGTGGCGCGGCTTGGCTTTAACGGCCCGTCGTCTGACCCAATCTTTTTCTGATCGCCGCTCGTAAATCCTTGTATACGACGGGTTTCAGGAAGCATAGTCCAATGCCGTACTCCGCGAGATTGTACATCGTCGAAAAGGGGTGATTTCCCGCCATCGCGATAATAAACGCATCGGTCATCGTCGCCGCATGACTCACGATCGATTGCCATCCGTCCATGTCCAGGTCCGCAAGCAGCACCGCAAGGTTCGCCACGCTATTGATACACAGCAACGCGGCCTCAGCATTTGCCGCGGGAAGCACTCGATATCCATCGTAATGCAAGAGTTCGGTGAGCGAAGCTCGGGCGCTCGGATAATTTTCCGCCACAACAACGGTCGGAAAAGATCCTACGGTAAGCAAGTTTTCAGTAGCCATCGTGGAAGAAAAAAACTACAGACGCTGAAAGCAACGACCGTGCCCGTGAGCAAGTTATTGAACTAGCGAGACAACAGACGATGCTGGGTTGTCAGAAATGAAAAAGCGACGCAGGTAACTTGGCAGCTTTGCGAGTGTCAGATTTTTTCAGACATCCGCGTTCGCGCGGTCAACAATCTCGGAGAATATTGCTTGCTGCGAGACTCGCTCGCTTCGCGGATCATGTGGTATAGGCGGGCCGGCGAAAACTTGTGCCGTCAGTGGATTCCCGCCGGCTCCTCACGGCTTTTGATTACGGAGTGCACTGCTCCCGTAGCTCGGGTTACTTATCCCATTCCTTCCCTTTGATGATTCACTGACAGACGGCGAGGGCGTTACCGGCCCCGCTCAAATCGGTCGATTGTTGCGGTTGAGCTGTCGGCGTAGATAGCGCCGGCGAGAATACCAACGGCGAATGCCACATGAGTCGAAAACGAATAGAGATTTCACACATCGTCAGACAGGCAACTATTGACCATTCCGTGCACGAGGTCCTCTACCCGGGCTTGGAGCATCGGGCTGATGTAAGACATGGTGCCGTAGGGCTCACGGTTGATTCCTGCAACACCGAGCGACGCTATGGTGACAGTCGGGGGTTGGCATAACAAAGAGAAAATATTCGCGGTTGAACTGACAAATTGCTCGAACGATGGGGCAGCAGGTGTAAATCATCGTTCTTACTGCTCGGCTCCCATCACCTCGAATCCGAGACTCCTGGCAGCGGTGGCGAGCTGAGAATCGTGGGTCAATAATAAATCCAAGTTTTCGCCTTCCCGTATGGAAAGCGCCGTCGCCAAATGAATTGCATCCAGGGTTCCTACCACCGTCGGAAAAGTTTCACTGGCGCGCTGAAGAACCGGGCTCGTGACCGGGTGAATCGCAAAGGTTTCGTGGACGATCTGGATCTCGCGCACCAGCGCCGCAACTTCGGTGTCGGAGATCTCGTGGCCTAACCGGAGCCGGTCCACCGTTCTCAAGGCCTCCACGCGCCATAGAGCGCTGCTGTAGGCTTTGTTCCATTGGCCCCAAATTTTCACTGGATTCGGCTCGTGCAACAGGACACGCAGGACGACCGACGTGTCGATGTAGACAATCATCGGCGCCGGCGGTCTTCCAAGAGTGATTTCACACCGGACGCCGAGCGTCTGAGCTTGATGCCCTTTATCTTTCGCAACTCTTTGACCGGGCGAATAGGCTCTATGATCTCGGCCGAAGGCGCCGTCGCGGGGAGAATGCGCGCGACACGATGCCGATGCGAGGTAACGACGACTTCTTCTCCCGACTTGACCAGATTTAGATAATAACTAAGTTTTTCTTTCAGGATGGCGACATTGACTATGTTCATGGTCAGATTATAGTCAAATACAGGTCACATCTTCAATGCGGCGGTAACCTGCGACTCGGTCGCCGATAGCCATCGAGCGTGTAAGTTCCCAGTGCAATAAGAGCGGGTGAACAACTGGGTTTGACGTGGATAATTAAATGAATCACTGCAGGCCTTTGGGAGAAAAAGCTGACGGTAAGGTCTTTACTCTTGCTGCCAAGCGGCAACAGCATCGCTGCGGCGTTGCGGTGAGGGATTATGGGCCGCGGCAGCGAGCCGGTTAGCCTCGCTCGAATAAAAGCGCGCCCAGGTTTTCTAATACCTCTGCAGTGGTTTCGCGCGGCAGTTTGCAAATGAACTCCGCTTGGCGAAGGCGCCAATCGAGACTCTTGACTTGATCGGCGAGTATCATTCCACTAACGCGTGATCCTGCCGGAGTCGCCACCTCGAACGGATAGCCTTTCGCCTGGCTCGAAATAGTAAACGCGGTCAGGTCTTGCAACGCTGCATTAGATGTAATCCACGAAAGCTATGCGGACCCGCCGCAGCACTTTAGGTTGACCCCCGACCCGCTCCGCATTATCCTTTGTCGTCGTCTCGATTTGTCGTAGCTCGAACACATAATGTTGATCGAACTTGATTACCCTGCTCCTCAACCCGTCGAGTTGAAGGCGGCAAACACGCTGCTTTTGATTATCGATATGGAAAACGAAAACGCGCATCCCTCCGGCGCGCTTTTCATCGGCGCGCCGGTCAGAAAGATCATTCCGAAGATTGTTGAATTGCGGGCGCGCGTTCGTCAGGTAGGAGCACGCGTCGTATACACGCAGTCGATTCGCTCGCCGGATGCCCTGGAGTTCACGGTCTTCAAGAATACGATGCGCAAGCTTGAAGGTTCGTGGGGAGCTGAGTTGATCGATGAGCTCAAGCCGGCGCCGGACGAGCCTCTGGTCGTCAAGCGCACTCACGACTGTTTCTATCAGACCGAAATGGAGTCTCTTTTGAAGCGACTGGAGCTGCGTCCCGGGGAAGGTCGCGTGATCGTAACCGGAATTTCAACACGCAATTGCGTTCAGAGCGCCGTCATGGGTTTGAGTGTCCGGGATTACCACGTTTACGTTCCAATAGATTGCACGACGCATAATGACGAAAAGCAGGTACTCCAAGCTTTTTCGCT
>JBLMXG010000350.1:0-8876 GCA_050257635.1 Chloroflexota bacterium | reverse complement strand
TGAACGTGCTTTGCCGGCGCTGCCGGCAAAGCGCCCTTGTCAAAACAGCTATAAATTTCCGAAGAGATTAAGGGCGCCGGGGTTCAAATACGACGCAGAGTGAAACGTAAGGGAGGGCGTTGCTTGGTCGCCACAGCTGTACTAGCCATCTGCTGCCGCAAGAAAGTGAGCGTTTCGTCACTCCCGTTACCGAAGCGCGCAGATGGCGCTGGCAGGGAAAGGAATACAAAAATAGTTTAGCGCGGATTTCCTGGAGTAGCCGTCAAGAATCAACCGGTCTTTAGTGCGCTGTTGTCCGAGCTGCCCGAAGGCGAATCTTGCTCGGGTCTTTTTGCGTTGACCAAGACTTTTCGGCGCTGCTCGTGTTCCTGGGCTTTCACCGCATTGAGGCGCTCCCGGAACCAGGTTTTTTCCGGCCAATGCCAGTTTTGATCGTGTTCAGTCGTGTTCGCTGCTGGCTTCATAATCTTCTCGAAAATCTGTTGAGCAAGCTTCGTACCAATCATAACTAGCTTAATTTACGTCAAAAGCATTCTCCTCTCTGCAAAACTAACGAACAAAAATTGTCGGTATTGGCCACAAATTACGAAAGCCGTATTCGTGGATTGTCAACCGTTAGCATAATATAACGAGAGAGAGGGCGAGGCCTTGGCCGTCGACCGCATTGAAGAGACTCGGCTAATAGCCCATAACCGGGGCGGAGGTAGTATACGATGCAGCAGGCAACCCAAGTGAAGAGCGTCACTATATCGTTACTCGTCTGGCTAGGCTTGGCGTTCGGCTTAGGATTCGCTGCTGAGGCTCAAACCGGTACCGACCTTCTAACGGTGCGCGGTAAAATCACCGCGCTCAAGGGGCCGGAAGTGCAGATTTCAGGTCCAGCGGGTGTCGTCAAAGCCGTCATATCCGACAATACGATCATCCGCGTCGAGGAAGCAATTCGACTGACCGAGCTCACCGCCGGCATGTATCTCGGCACCACCGCGACCAAACAACCGGACGGCAATTTCCTGGCTTCCGAAGTCCATGTGTTTTCCGACGATCAGCGCGGCACCGGCGAGGGCCATCGCCCGCTACGCTCGGCGCCTCAGAGTGGCGCGACCATGACCAACGCCGATGTCGAGCGGGTTGAAGATGTCACCGTACAAAATGTCAAGGGAAGAATCATGACGCTCAAATACAAGGGAGGGGAAATTAAGGTGATCGTCCCGCCGGAGATTCCGGTGGTCAAGCGAGTCGTGCGCAATCGCGAAGCACTGAAAGCCGGTCTGGACGTGTCGCTGCAAGGAAGGCGCAATGCGGACGGTGCGCTTTCGGCAACCCAGATCACGGTTCGCGCATCGGGCAGGTGACCGATGGCCGGCAACGGCAAATTCTACCGACAGAGCAATTCGCCCGCCGTCCGCTCATGCGAAGCTTCGCCAGTTTAAATAATCTCGGGTCTCATACAACCGGTCCGTATCGCGCGGCAACTGAATACCACGTGCGGCAAGATAATTCGCGATCGGCTTAAGCGGCAGTCCAACGGCGGCGAGATAATCGCCTTCGATGGCCGTGATGAGCTTGCGGCCTTCGCCCTGAATCGAATAGCCGCCGGCCTTATCCAGCGATTCGCCGCGGGCGAGATACCTGTCGATCTCCCCTTCCCCGTACGGTTGCATCTGCACGGAAACCTTTTCGATAGTCGCGAGCGGCCGCGCGCCAGCTTCGTCGAGGATCACCACGCTGGTGAAAATTTCATGGCGCCTGCCCGCGAGGGATAGCAACATGCGCCGAGCATCGGCGGCGTCCCGCGGCTTGCCGATCTTTGCGCTATCGAGCAGGATCATCGTGTCGCTGCCGATGATCAAGCTTCGCGGATTGGCGATGGCCACCGAGCGCGCTTTTCCCAGCGCAAAACCGACAACTTCTTTTTCGATCGGCGTTCGGGGGGAGACACGCTCCTCGAAATCCGGCGCGACGACTTCGAAAGGCAATCCCAGCAGCTCCAGGATTTCTTTGCGGCGCGGCGATGTCGAGGCGAGAATCAAGCGCATGAAGTTTCTGAAAATCGCGGCGAGTAGGAAACCCCCGCCGCGCCTGCCTCGACTGAGCATGGTGATGCCGAACGTAGCGCCTCCGCATCGCCGCTACGGGCCAGAAACGCCGCCAGGCAGTCGCGCACGTCCGCCGCGCTGTTGGCCCGAGTCATCTGCCCGCGGAGCTCGGCCGCGCCGCGAAAGTTGCGGCAATACCAGGTCAGATGTTTGCGCATGGCGGCGAATCGAGCGCGCCCGTTTAAAGTTTCGAAATGCTCGCAATGCTCGATTACGACGCGAAATTTTTCTGCCAGCTCGATGGATTCAACTTGAGGAATGAAACTCGTGCCCCGACGCAGTGCGTCTTTGAGCGCTTGCTTGCCACGGAAGAGCCAAGGATCGCCTTGGGCGCCGCGGCCGATCAACACTCCGTCCACCTGCGTCTGTCGCACGCGACGATCGGCGTCGCGTAAGTCTTGCAGGTCGCCGTTGCCGAGAACCAGCGTGCCCGACCCCTTGGCGATTTCGACGGCGCGGCCGATCGCATCCCAGTCCGCCTCGCCTTTGTAACCCTGTTGCAAAGTTCGGCCATGCAGGGAGACGGCGGCAGGCCGCTCGGCCAAGAGCGTCTGCAACCATTCCTCGATAACCACCCGATCGTACCCCAGTCGCGTTTTCACCGAGACCGGAATCGGGCGATTCTCGAAGATTGCACCGCAATCCCTGCGCCGTCGCTGGATCGTTTGAATCTGTTCGACGAATGGGCGGGGAAAATCCAGCGCCTCGAGATGCTGTCCGTTGCACCAGTCTTCAAGGCCCCGTTTTGCTGCGTGGATAATATCGCGCGCCAAATCGGGTGTGCGAATGAGCGCCGCGCCGCATCCGGTCGCCGCCACTTTTTTTGCCGGGCATCCCATGTTGATGTCCAGGCCGTCGAAGCCGAGCTCGCCGACGATATGCGCGACTTTGTAAAAAAATCCCGGTGTCCGGCCGTAGATTTGCGCCACCACAGGACGTTCGATCTCCGTATAGGCAAAATCTTTGAGCAGCGTGTGCGGCGAATAGAAGGCCGATTGGATGTTGACGAACTCCGTGACGGTCACGTCCGGCCCGCCGTGTTTCGCCGTAATGAAACGAAACGAGGCATCCGTCACTCCATCCATCGGCGACAGGCCGACGATCGGTTTGCTTATTTGGCGCCAAAAATTCATCGATTGATCGTTAGCCTAGCATCGCCTCCGCTAGGCTTCAAATCGATCTGCAAGAGCTCGGTTTTTTTGTGTGCTTTTGCCAGCATGCAAGATCAAGAAAAACGGCTTGACAGCCCCTGTGCCACGGCTAATAATCTCGCCCAGTTCCGGAGGAACGCGAATGGACAACGCGCTTCGATTTCTATCCATCGCTGCCGTCATTGTTTTCGGGCTCACGGTCCGTGCAAGCACAGCTCATGGGCAATTGACGATTTTGCCCAAGGCTTGTGTCGATTGTCACGGCTCGGAAACAAAATATCCCGTACGCGGTATTCGCAGCGAATACCTAACCTCCGGCCACCGCACTCTCGGCAACGCGAGTTACGCCAACGCCGACGACTGCCAGGCATGCCACACCAATGAAGGTTTCGTGCAAAGGGTCAAGACCGGCAAGGTCGATACCAAGAAATTCGTTTCAAATCCTTCGGAAATCGGATGCTTTACCTGCCACGCGCCCCACGACAAGGGAGATTTTTCGTTGCGCACGACGGTTAAAGTCACGCTGGCCAACGGCGTGATCTTTGACAAGGGCAAGGGCAATCTCTGCGCCGGCTGTCATCGCGCCCGGCGGATGCCGAAGGACGAAGTGCGCGCTAGAAATATTCCGACGGCCAGCTGGGGCGCCCACCACGGGCCTCAGGCCGACATGCTGGCGGGGACCAATGCCTATGAATTCCCCGGTAAAAAATATGCGAGCTCGCTCCATACGGCGCTTCCTAACGCCACCTGCACCACCTGCCACATGGCATTGCCCGCCGGTCGCTACTCGTTATCGCCTTCGGTCGGCGGCCACAGCTTTCGTATCTCCGGCGAAGTCCACGAAGAGCACAAGCTCAACACCGCGGGCTGCACGACGTCCGGCTGCCACGGCGACATGAAGCAAGCACGAGGCACGCACTATTTCGATAAAAAGGCGCCGGCCGACTACGATGGCGACGGGAAAATCGAATCGGCTCAGGAAGAGGTGCAAGGTCTCTTGGAAAAATTCATCAACGATAAAGGCACCGGCTTACTCCAGACCATGAAGGATGCGCCCTACGACGCCAAGGGGAAATTCGTCAACTCTAAAACCCAATATCCGCTCGAAGTGGCGGCGGCTTTGTACAACTACAAATTTGTCGCGGAGGATCGCAGCAAGGGCATCCACAACTTGACCTACGCGGTCGAGTTGCTGATGGATTCGCTCAAGGCACTCGACAAGAATTTCGACGACGCAGTGCGGCCCTAACCCGATCCGCATTTCAGTTCAGACCTGAGCGCCGGTCAGTTACGGCGCTTGAGGATCTCTTCCAGTTTTTTTCGATCGTCGTCGAGAATTCGCTCTTGGGGGCGTTTCGCCGGCGCGGTCTCCTCTCGCTCGTCGCGCTGGCGTGACCGTGTCACACTGGGTTGCTCTCGCCGCGCCTGATCGGGCCGTAGCCACCCGCTGAGATCGTACCAATAAAACCAAATGATGAAGGCCGCTCCCCAGACGACCGGGGGAACGAAAAGACACAACAGCAGGATTCGAAGCCAGGTTTTTTTTTGTTTCTTCTTGCGTGCCATGGTAGGCGAGCTTACCCAACTGGATTTCGTCGAAGCCCGCGTGCCGCGCGCCTAACGCGGGGAAGCTCTAGCGAAATCTCGCGTTGCCTAATCCATCCGAGCTAATAAATGGGTTTGTGCTCGAAATAATGGGTCGCGTTAATGATGCGGACAGTTTTTGTTTTTGAACGCATGACCACGGATTGAGTGGTCGCGCCGCCGGGAAAGGCATGAACCCCTTGCAGGTAGTCGCCGTCCGTCACCCCGGTGGCGGCAAACATAACCTCGCCCGCAGCCAACTCGTCGATTTTGAATTTTCGCTTGATGTCGGCCACGCCCATTTTTTTTGCCCGTTCGATCTCTTCGTCATTGCGCGGCGCCAAGCGGCCTTGAAATTCACCGCCGACACAGCGCAGTGCTGCGGCCGCCAGCACGCCTTCCGGCGCGCCACCGATGCCGAGCAGCAAATCGATCCCGGTCTCCGGCTTGGTCGTAGCGATCGCGGCGGACACATCACCGTCGCCGATCAAGCGAATGCGCGCTCCGGCCTTGCGCACTTCCTGGATGATCGCCTCGTGGCGCGGCCGCAAGAGAATTATCACCGTGAGATCTTCAACGTTGCAGCGTTTGGCTTCGGCCAGCGCGTGGAGGTTTTCTGTGGGTGATTTGTCCAGGTCGACCACCCCTTTGCCGACCGGCCCCACGGCAATTTTGGCCATGTAGGTGTCCGGGCAATGCAACAGATTACCGCCGTCGGCCATGGCGATGACGGAGAGCGCGTTGGGCGCGCCGCTGGCGCAGATCGTCGTTCCTTCCAGGGGATCGAGCGCGATATCGACCTTCGGGCCACCGCAACCGACCTTTTCGCCGATGTAGAGCATCGGCGCCTCGTCGCGCTCGCCTTCGCCGATAACGACCGTGCCGTCGATCGCTAAAGCGTCGAACGCCTTGCGCATGGCGTCCACTGCCGCTTGATCGGCTGCCGTCTCGTCGCCACGCCCGGTCCAGCGGGCGCAATTGAGCGCCGCCGCTTCGGTCACTCGAACGGCTTCCAGTGCTAGGTTTCGGTCCATATCGGCCTCCCTTCGATCAGAGCCTCCATCAAACGATAGGCTTTTTTGGCGACGATACCAGTCTTCAATGCGTCTTTTTCGTTATAGCCCAGCGTGCCGTTATCCTGCGGCGCTGCGGCCGAATACAATACAAACGGTACGGGCTCGGCGACGTGAGTCTTGAGCGCAATCGCGGTCGGATGATCCGGCATCAACAGAATGCGAAAATCTTTGCGTTGCGCCATGCCTTTGAGGACCGTGCCGACCACCTTCTCATCGAAATCCTCCAGCGCCTGAATCTTTTTTTCCACGTCGCCCATGTGGCCGGCTTCGTCGGTCGCCTCGACGTGGATAAAAACCAGGTCGTTTTTTTCCAGCGAGCGAACGCCGTACTCGCCCTTGCCGATATAATTGGTGTCGAGAAAACCGGTGATGCCCGGCACATCGACGCGCTCCAAGCCGGCGTACACGCCCAGGCCGTGGATGATGTCGACGGCAGAGATCACGCCGCCTCTGATGCCGAAGCGCTTGGTCAAGGGCGGCAACTGGGGCGCCCTACCCTGTCCCCAGAGCCAGATCGAAGTCGCTTGCCGTTGCCCGGCGGCGCGGCGCTTTTGATTGATTGCATGATCGGCGAGCAGCGATTGCGAGTCACGCATCAAGCTTAACAAACGATCGGCGCCATCGCCTTTTGGCATATACGCGGCGATTCGCTGGTCGGTGATATCGTGCGGCGGTGTGGTCACCATTTTTTCTTTGCCGCTGCGCCAGACCATCAAGTGGCGGTAGCTCACTCCGGGAAAAAATTCGATGCCGTCACCGCCCAGCTCGCGGCCGATATCGCGGATCAGCTCGGCAGCTTCCTCGGTGGAAATATGGCCACTGGTAAAATCCTCCATGAAAGTGACCGCGCCCGCGCCGCCCAGGGTCACCAAGTTGCAGCGAAACGCGATGTCGCTCGGCCCTAACGCCACCCCCATGCTCGCCGCTTCGAGCGGCGATCGGCCGGTGTGATAGACCGCCGGATCGTAGCCCATGATGCTCATATTGCCGACATCGCTGCCCGGCGGGAAGCCTTCTGGAATCACGTGAGCGATGCCGAACACGCCATGGCGGGCCAGCCAATCCATGTTCGGCGTTCGGGCAGCTTCCAAGGGCGTCCTGCCGCCGAGCACGTCGAGCGGGTAATCCGCCATGCCGTCGCCTTGAAGGATGATGTATTTCATTTTGCTAATTCCTGCATTCGCAAATAGCCGCCAGCGCCATCGGAAAAATTTTTCTTACGGCCTCCGTTGCGCTCAGTTGCCGCCCCAAATCGGAAACCAAACCGGCTCCAACAGGATATAGTCGCGCCGGCGGATGGAATCCAGCGCCCGGCGCATTTGCCGCAGCGAAGCGCTCTCCAACGTCATGACGAAGGGCAAGATCTCCTTGGATTTATGCTTGAGCTGATAGCTCTGGGCAAACCCCTCCAGCTCTTCTTCCACATGTCTCAATTGCCAGATTTCCGAAATATTGACGCCGATCCGGCCGAAGCTCCGCCCGATGTCGCCGACGATGCCGGCGCGATCTTTCACCACGAAACGGACATAAAACGGCACTTCGATATCGTCTTCGGCTTGAAGCTTTAGCAGCCCCGGCGCCACCAGGCTCGGCGCGCCGCTGAACTTGCGGCTGCCGCGCGCCAACTCGCAAACGTCGCCGAGAACAGCCACCGCAGTTGGACCACCACCGGCTCCCGGACCGACTAGGACGTAGTCGCAGTCGCGCTCGCCGCGGCTCGCGCTGCTGCCTTTCGCGGCGAGACAAATCGCGTTGGTGGCACCGTCAACCCGCGCAAGGAAATTGTCCCCTGGCACGAGCGCGGGCGCAACGAAAACCTGCACCGAGGATCCCCTCCGGCGAGCCACCGCGAGTTGCTTGATGGTGCTGCCGCCGATTCGCGCCGCATAGCGAAAGTCCACCGCTTGAATATCTTCGATGCCCTTGCGCCAGATCTGTCCGGGCTCAAGCTGCAGGCCGAAACCCACCAGGCTCAATATCAACAGCTTCGCCTCGGCATCGCTGCCGTTTACATCCGAGGCGGGATTGGTTTCGGCGTAGCCTTTTTCCTGCGCTTCTTTCAGCGCTTCGGCGTACGGTTTGCCGCTTTTTTCCATCTGCGAAAGAATGTAATTGCAGGTGCCGTTGACGATGCCGAAGACCGCTTCAGGCTCTTCCACGGCGAAGCTCTCGCTGAGCGAGCGGATCACCGGGATGCCGCCGCCGACGCAAGCTTCGAAACGCAATTGTTGGCCGGTCTTTTTCGCCGCGCCCCAGATCTCCTTGCCGTAATGCGCCAATACCGCTTTATCCGAGGTCACCACCGATTTGCCGTTGCGGAACGCGCGCAGAATATAATCGCGAAACTGCTTGAGCTGCGATGCGGATTGGAAACCCAGCGCTTCGATGACGATATCGACGCCGGGATGATCGAGCACTTCTGCCGCGCTGGGGGTAAACAGCTCGCGCCGTTTGCCGAACCATTTTTTGCCTTTGGGATTGCGGGTATAAATCTTTCGCAGCTCAAGCTCGACCTCGCCGCCCAGGACACGCTTGAGGTCGTGCAAGAGAATATCTTGAATCGCCTCGCCGACCACGCCCGAGCCGAGCAGGCCGACGCCGACTTTATGCGGTGAATTTACCATTGCCATGACGAGTTTAGGATCATTCTCTCGCGAAGGCGCAAAGCACGCCAAGTGCGGATTTGGTTTTTTAACTTTGCGCCTTTGCGTCTTGGCGAGAGGTGTTCCGATAAAATCCCGGCTAGTCCAACAGCTTCCCCAGCGCCCTCTTGATCTTGCGCACTGCCTGTTTGGTGCGATGCTCGTTCTCGATCAAGGCGAAGCGCACATGCTCGTCGCCGTATTGGCCGAAGCCGATCCCCGGAGAGACCGCCACTTGAGCCTCTTGCAGCAGATACTTGGCAAACTCCACGGAGCCCATCTTTTTTGCCGGCTCGGGAATTTCGCCCCAGACGAACATGGTTCCCT
>JBLMXG010000349.1:0-3817 GCA_050257635.1 Chloroflexota bacterium | reverse complement strand
CACGCGACAAATCCTTGATCCTCGGATCCATTGAGATGATCGATCCGCCCTTGATATGAATTCGACCCATGCGCGAACCCTCCGGCTTTCTCGCTGGCCGTCGTCGGGGCCGTTTTGGTATTGGCGACGCCTGTGCTGGCAATGACCCTGTTACTGGTTAGTCTCGATCGCGCGTTCGATATCGGCATTTTCGATCCGTCGCGTGGCGGCGATCCATTGCTTTTTCAGCACCTGTTTTGGTTTTACTCGCATCCCGCCGTCTACATCATGATTCTGCCGGGCATGGGCGTCGTCAGCGAACTGATCGCCTGTTACTCCCGCAAGGAAGTATTCGGCTACAAGTTCGTCGCATGGTCGGCGATCGCCATCGCCGGCGTGGGCTTCTTCGTCTGGGGCCACCACATGTTCGTGAGTGGGCAGTCGCCCTTTGCGAGCCTCGTCTTTTCCTTTACGAGCTTTGTCGTCGCCGTGCCCTCTGCAATCAAAGTGTTCAACTGGACCGCCACCCTTCACAAAGGCTGGATCCAGTTCGATGCGCCGATGCTTTACGCGCTCGGCTTTATCGGGCTCTTTACGATCGGAGGGCTGACGGGGCTGTTCCTAGCCTGCCTCGCGTACGATGTTTACGTCACCGACACCTATTTCGTAGTTGCACATTTCCATTACATCATGGTGGGCGGCATGGTATCGGCCTATTTCGGCGGGCTACATTATTGGTGGCCGAAAATCACCGGCCGGCTTTATCCGGAATATTGGGCGCGCGCTGCAGCGATCCTGATCTTTTTCGGATTCAATATGACGTTTTTCCCGCAATTCATTCTCGGCGTGCTGGGCATGCCACGGCGCTATCATGTGTACCCCCCTGAATTTCAGGTGTGGCACGTGTTGTCATCGGCCGGCGCGTCGATTCTTGCGATCGCCTACGCGCTGCCCCTCTTCTACCTCGGCTGGTCACTGTTCTTCGGTCAGCGCGCGTCCGCCAATCCCTGGTACGCAACTGGCCTCGAATGGCAGACGCCGTCACCGCCACCCAAGCACAATTTCGAAACGACGCCGGTGGTCAAACGTAAACCCTACGATTTCACCCTCAAAGGCAAGGCTCGCGCGCAAAATGTCTGACGGAAGGCTTGCAGCCCAGTTCGTCGACATGCGCCAGCAGCACGACGTGGCGCGCCTCGGCATGTGGGTTTTTCTGGCGACCGAAGTGCTGTTTTTCGGCGGCCTGATCCTTGCGTATTGCGTCTACCGGGCCGGCTATCCGGAGGGCTTCGCAGAGGCCGCAAAGCAGACGAAAATCGCAATCGGAACGGCGAATACCGCGATCCTCCTCACCAGCAGCTTTTTGGTGGCCTGGGCAGTGTCGATTGTCCGTCTTGGCGAATCTCGCTTTGCGTCGCTGCTGTTATGGGCGGCCGCGCTGCTCGGCTTGATTTTTATCGGACTCAAGGGCGTCGAATACGGTCTGGAATATCGCGAACGCCTGCTTCCCGGCCTTGATTTTGATTTCACCGGCCCGCAGGCGCATGCAGTCCATCAGTTTTTTGCGTTTTACCTCGTTGCGACGGCCCTGCATGCGGTGCATGTCGCCGTCGGAATTTTCGTGCTCGCGATCGTCGGCTGGCGGACCTACCGGAAGAGTTATTCTGAGATCTACCATTCTCCACCCACAGTCGCAGGCCTTTATTGGCACTTTGTCGATCTGGTCTGGATCTTCCTGTTCGCGCTCATCTACCTACCGGGAAGAAGCGCATGACAAGAAGCTGCCGCCCGCCGCCTATTTTGGTCGCATCGTGGGTCGGCCTGCTCGCACTGCTGGCGCTCACTGTGTTTGTAGCCTACCTCCCGCTCGGAACGGCAAATACAGTTGTCGCTGTGACAATTGCGACCGCCAAAGCCATGATCGTGGCGACGGTATTCATGGAGCTGCGTGAGCGCCAACCTCTGATAATCCCATTTGCCAGCGCCGGTTTGTTCTGGCTGGCAATCATGCTCTGGCTCGTTTTTGCGGACTACGTCACGCGGCCGAATTTCCCGGCGGCTGGATAGGCCATCGGCTGTCGCCGTTTGACGCTCACGGGCGTCGGTCGAAAGCTGCTGGCGAAAGCCCTACCCGTGTGGAGGGAGACACATGCCGCAATTGAGCGTCTCCTCGGCAAGCCCCACCACCCCGACGACCTGCGTGCCGACCTGCGCGCGCTAGCCGAGGAAATTGAACCGACCACGTTTCCGATCCGCTGAGCGACGAGAGAACCCCGGTTTAAAAACGGAGGCACATGGGATCATCGCCCACGGTATTGTGTCGGCCAGGAATCTTATTGGTACAGCTCGGTCTAGCCAAATAAAACTTATCGTCGAGCTGAGCGGCGCGCATTCGATCTCCCCGAAAGCTTTGGTTTCGGCTGGGGTATACTGAGAGCGCGCAGTTCGACCATCGCCGCGAGCGAGGCCGCGCGTGCGCGCCCTAGAAAATCGAGCAACAGCGCGAGCTCATCGTCACGGTAGGTGGAAAGTGCCGCCATTGCAGCGCGCTGCATTGGTTCAAACAGCGGCGCGATGCGCTTGTGAACCGCGGGCAAGGCGCGGACCAGAACCTTGCGCCGGTCGTTTGCGTCCTGCTCGCGGCGAGCAAGGCCTGCGCGCTCGAGCCGGTCGATGACACCGGTAATGGCACCAGTCGTCAGCCCCGTCGTCGCAGCGAGTGCGCCCGCCGTCACAGGACCACGCGATAAGATGTGGTCGAGGCATTCAAGATCGGTACTGTTCATGTCAAGGCGATACGCTACCGCCTGGCTGTAGAGCACCCCTTGCCCGCTCACCTCGCGCATCGCAAGATTTAATGCGGCTATCAGTTCCTTGCGGTTTTTGCGCGTGCTTGACATTGACAATTACCTTAGTTACTAAGGTTCTTAGATACGAAGATATGGAGATAGGAAGATATGGGATTGCCCATGCAAATCGCCACATCACGAAAGACCAAACCGTACAAGGGCGTTGCTATGGAAGGCATGATCGCCACCTGGTACGCGAAGAATACCGCGGGCAGCCTCGCTGAATTTCGCGACCTAGCCAAGCGCGTCGCCGCAGAATTGCGGCCGGGCGACAATCTGCTCGAAATCGCGCCCGGGCCAGGCTATCTCGCCATGGAGCTTGCCCGGCTCGGACCCTATCGTGTCATCGGGCTCGACATCAGCCACTCTTTTGTTCGCATCGCTGCCGAGAACGCTGCGCGCGCTGGCATCGACGTCGATTTCCGCCAGGGCGATGCTGCAGCTCTCCCATTCGCGGCCAAGCAGTTCGAATTCGTCCTTTGCCGCGCAGCTTTCAAAAATTTCGCCGATCCCCTTGGCTCGCTTGGCGAGATGCATCGCGTGCTGCGGCCGGGCGGGACTGCGCTAATCGTCGATTTGCGCAACGACGCCTCGGATGGGGCGATTGCGCACGAGGTGACAAAAATGAATCTCGGGCGCATCAGCGAGTTCGTCACCAGGACCGCGCTGCGTTCGCTGAGGAAACGCGCCTATTCGAAGACCGACCTCAAAAGCATGCTGGGGCGGACGCCATTCCGGCATGGTGAGATCTCCGAGTACGGAATTGGATTCGAAATAAGACTTACCAGGTCTACCAACTGAGAAATGGGATCGGCGTCGCTAGCTTACGCGATGCACCGGCTGAATGGTCGCTTCAGTATGAACGGCTCGGGCTGATCGAGCGATCAAAGGCTGGGTCCCGGTAGACGTCCGGCTGGATGCACAAAAATTTATAAATAATTACAACATGCCCCAACCGACCTGACATCTTGCTGACATAGATCAACAGC
>JBLMXG010000348.1:0-33915 GCA_050257635.1 Chloroflexota bacterium | reverse complement strand
CAAATCCGCGTTCCTGAGCTGGGGGGTTGAATCCAACAGGCTGTCACGCACGGCTTCAAGACCTTTGAGCCCCGGGTAGGGCGGACTCGAAATCGCACCGCTATATTCCTGATAGCCGCCTTCAAGTATGCGGTCCTCGCCGCGCATATATTTTTTCAACACCCGAAGTGCAGCACGGCCATCTTCTTTGTAGACTTTAGCGCTGTCGGTCAGTGCTGCCATGTAGGCGCGGGCGATCTCCGGCTGGCTCCGCACGAACGAGCGTTTGGCAGCGATGCCGGAAAATGTAAATTCGCGGCCGAGATCGGGAATGTGCAGGAGCGGCCGGTAGCCCATATCGCGCGCCGCAGTGGACGTCGGCGGCGATAGGATGCCGCCGTTGACAGCGCCGGCACGCATAGCCGCGAGGATTTCCGGGATACCGCCGAGCGCGATCATCGTTACATCTTTCGCTCCGAGTCCGAACTGCTCCAGCGCCGTGCGCAAGGCCAGGTCGCTGGCCGAGCCGATGCGGGTGATGCCGATCTTTTTGCCCTTGAGGTCGGGGCCTTTGGCAATGCTGCCGTCGACGATCAGGGTGAAAACCATCTGATGCGTTGTGGTGCCGATCCAAACAAAATCGGCGCCCTGAGCCCAAGCGGCTAGCATCGGCGCCGGCGATAGGTGACCGAATTGGATTTCCCCGGCGAGCAAAGCTTGAACCGCAGTCGTGCCGCCCCGGATGTAAATCAAATTAGAGTCGAGATTATGTTTTGTGAAATAACCCTGGTCCTGGGCGAGCCAGAGGGTGCCGATACCCGCGGAAAGCGCGCTATAAGCCGTACGCACGGGGAAGGGTCGGTTCTGAGCGAGCGACGGCGTGATGGCAATCGCCTGGCCTGCCGCCAAAAGCGCCAGCGTGAGCCGAGTTTTAAGCCAGAACTTCACGCGCTTTATTCTCCATTTGTGCCGCCTAGACGGACGTTTGGCATGAACGCGTAGGTCGCAGAAAAGCAAATTTCAACCGGCGCTGAATGTAGTTAAAAATTCGCGCTATCGCAAACAATCCAATCGGGAATGATGCGCGGATAGCTGGTTGATTCTCCGAAGCTTTTGTGATTAATAGCAAATTAGAGCCTCTCTTTTAGAGTAAATTCGGAAACTTACGATGTTATTTGATTTCGCAAATGTCTTAGTGTTTACGGCACTAGGTCTGGGGTTTGTCGGCGTCAATCTGTTGATCGGCAAGCTGCTCCGACCGTCCAATCCGCAAGCACGAAAGCTATCGACCTACGAGTGCGGTGAGCCGGCGATGGGCAGCGCATGGGTGAATTTCAACATCCGCTTTTACATCATGGCGCTGATCTTTATCATTTTCGAAGTTGAGATCGCCTTCATCTTTCCCGTTGCTTCGGTATTTCGTCGCTGGGTTGAGGGCGGTGTAGGTGTTTTCGCGCTGATCGAAATATTACTTTTTGTCGGTATTCTGTTTTTGGGCCTGGTATACGCCTGGGTCAAAGGGGATTTGGAGTGGGTCAAGAAGATCAGAGCATGAGACCGACAGGAGGCCTGGCATGAAACCTTTAATCAACTCTCTGCCGGAAACGGTTTTTACTACCAAAGTCGACGACTTGCTCAATTGGGGGCGCGCGTCGTCCCAGTGGTACATGCTCTTTGGTTTAGCCTGTTGCGCCATTGAGCTGATGCAAACGGGTGGTCCGCGGGCCGATCTCGACCGCTTCGGCGCGGTGCCCCGGGCCACGCCGAGACAGTCGGATCTGATGATTGTCGCGGGCACGCTGACCTACAAAATGGCCAAACGAACTAAGCTTCTTTACGATCAAATGCCTGACCCCAAGTACGTGATCTCCATGGGCAGCTGTTCGAACTGCGGCGGGCTGTTTCAGCTTGCCTACTCTGTCTGCAAGGGCGTCGATAAAATCATTCCGGTGGACGTTTACGTGCCCGGCTGTCCACCCCGTCCAGAGGCGCTGACCGAAGGACTGCTCAGGATTCAAGACAAGATGATGCGTGAGCGCTGGCTGGTCAAGCCGCCGCGACCGGCGGAGGAGCGGGTCGAGGCGTAAGCTGAAATGGACGCAAAAGAGATTTACGCTGCATTGGAAAAACAGTTCCCCGGCAAGGTGAGGGACTTTAAGGGCGAGGTGTTGGAGCCCTATTTGACCGCCGACGGCGACTCGATCGTCGAAATCTGTCGCTTTTTGCGCGATGGTGCCGGGCTCAAATTCGAAGTCCTATCGGATTTGACCGCGTTGGATTGGCCCAAAGAAGAAAAAATTCAGGTTGTTTACCATCTGTTCTCTTATTCGCAAAATCATCAGATCGTGGTCAAAGTTGATCTGCCGCGCGACAACCCGAAAATTTCCACCATCGAGGCGGTTTGGAAAGTGGCGAATTGGTTTGAGCGCGAGGTTTATGATCTCTTCGGCGTGATCTTCGAAGGGCACAGCGATTTGCGCCGGATCATGCTGCCTGAAGACTGGACCGGCCACCCGCTGCGCAAGGATTACGTCGAGCAGGAAGAATACGACGGCATCAGCACGCAGCGCGCGCCGCTGGTCGAGAAGCTGCTGCGATAGGAACGCGATGAACGAAACCGCTCGAGCAGAGACCGGTTTTTATACCGAGGACATGACCATCAGCGTCGGTCCGCAGCACCCGAGTACCCACGGCGTGTTGCGCTTCGTGGTGAAAACCGACGGTGAAGTCATCAGCGAGGCGATACCCGATGTTGGCTACCTCCATCGTTCCATCGAGAAGATCGGCGAGAAGGTCACATACCACGGCTACGTCCCTTACACCGATCGCGCCGATTATTTAGCCGCAATGTTCGCCAACCAAGCTTTCTGCATGGCGGCGGAGCGGCTGGCCGGTACCGGGGTGACCCGGCGCGGCGAATTTTGCCGGGTGATCGCCTGCGAACTCAACCGGATCGCTAGCCATCTGATTTCCGTCGGCACCTTCGGCCAGGATATCGGCGCCATGACGCCTTTCGTCCATGCGCTGAGAGAGCGCGAAACCATCAACAACTTGATGGAAGAGATTTGCGGCGCACGCCTCACCTATAACTATATCCGGATCGGCGGAGTCGGTTATGACATTTTTCCCGAGACTTGTGCTCGGATCGCCGAATTCCTCGACCACTTCGAACCAATCGTCGACGAGTTCAATCGTTTGCTGTCGGGCAATAAGATATTTATCGAGCGGCTTGCCGGCGTGGCGGTGGTAAGCATGGAAGACGCCTTTTCCTATAACCTGGTCGGGCCGAACCTGCGCGGCTCCGGAGTCAAATGGGACATCCGGCGCGACATACCCTATTCGATCTATCCCGAGCTGGAGTTCGAAGTACCGATCGGCACGGCTCATGTGGGCACTCTAGGCGACAGCTTCGATCGTTACTGGGTGCGCATCCGCGAGATGCAGGAAAGTGTCAAGATTTTGCGCCAGTGTTTGAAAATGATGCCCAAAGGCCCAGCGATTGCCAAGGTGCCGAAGAAATTTCGCCCGCCCGCCGGCGAGTGCTACGCTCGCGTCGAAGCGCCGCGCGGTGACATGGGTTTTTACGTGGTCAGCGACGGCAGCGAATATCCGTATCGCGTGCGCATCCGCACCGGCTCGTACACGGCGATGAGCATCATCGACAAACTCAGCAAGGGCATCATGGTCGCGGACCTGATCGCATTGATCGGCAGCCTTGACGTCGATGCGCCGGAAATCGACCGCTAGAACGGATTCGTAATCGATATCATGCAAGCCTATCTTGACGAATTGATAAAAGACGGCGCTTTTGCCGGCATGCCGAAAGAAGTCGTATACGCGATCGCGATGGTCGTGGTGGCGCTCGTCGTGCTTTCAGCCTTCGTCGCGCCCCTCGCTGGCGTCACCAGCTGGCTCGAGCGGCGGGTTTGGGCGCGCATGCAATCGCGCGTCGGCCCGAACCGGGTCGGCCCGCAGGGAATTCTCCAGTGGCTGGCCGACGGCATTAAAAACCTGCTCAAGGAAGATTTGATTCCCGCGGCGGCGGACGCCAAGCTTTTCTCGCTGGCGCCTTACGTTGTCTTCATGGGCTTCCTCTGTACCTTTGTGGTCATACCCTTCGGTGGCAGCCTGATCGTCGCCGATCTCAACATCGGAATACTCTACATTCTCGCGGTGACGTCCCTGGTAGTCGTCGGTATTTTGATGGCTGGATGGGCGTCGAACAACAAATGGTCGCTGCTCGGCGGCATGCGCTCGGCGGCGCAGATTGTGAGCTACGAAATTCCGGCGGGCTTGGCGATCCTGACCATCGTATTTCTGGCGGGCACCATGAGCATGCAAGGAATTATCCGAGCCCAGGTTTGGTCCCCCTGGGATTGGTTCCTATTCAACAATCCATTTACTTTCGCGGCGTTTTTTCTCTACTTCACCGCGGCGCTGGCGGAGGGCAACCGCACGCCTTTCGATATTCCCGAAGCGGAATCGGAGCTCGTCGCCGGGTACGTAACCGAATACAGTGGCATGCGTTTTTTGTTTTTTTTCTTCGCCGAGTGGGGCAATCTCTACGTCATCGGTTCGGTCGCGACGACGCTTTTCCTCGGCGGATGGCAGGTGCCGCCGCTCGCTCTATTCGAGAACAATCCGGTGCTCCTGGGCATCGCTCAGTTCCTGACATTTTTCTTGAAAGCCTATCTGTGGGTTTTTGTCGCCATGTGGGTGCGCGCCACGCTGCCGCGCGTGCGCGTCGATCAATTGATGGCGCTTTGCTGGAAGTATATGGTGCCGCTGTCGTTTGTCTGTCTGCTCGGCACCATCGGCTTCATGTTCCTGCCCAGTGGTCTGCACCGGATCATCAGCGCGGCGACTTTGGGCTTCGCTATTGCCGTTGCGATTATCTTCTTCATGCGAGTGGTATTTCAGGTTCGCAACGCGAAGCCGGAGCTTTATTTTAAACCGCAAATCTAGCGGCTGAGGTTCTATGAGTGTTGCAAGCTACGGAAAAGATATCTGGCAGGCGATCAGCTCGACGTTCGAAGGGATGTCGATCACACTGTCTCACCTGGTGCGCCGGCCGATGACGATCCAATACCCGGACAAGATTCCGGTGCCGATCCAGGAGACTCTGCCGCGCCGCTATCGCGGCATCCTGGAGGTTGATCTCGACATCTGCACGGGCTGTTTGGCTTGCGAACGAGTTTGCCCGATCACTTGCATTACGATCGGGATCGACATGAACAAAGAGACCAAGCAGCGCCAGTTCACCCACTTCGATATCGATGTCTGTAAATGCATGTATTGCGGGTTGTGCTCGGAGGTCTGTCCCACCGGTGCGATTCGCCATTCGCAAGAATTCGAAGGCGCCAGCTACAATCCGGCAGGCCTGGTGCGCCACTTCGCACCCCAGGCGCAGAATCTGTACAAGCCGAAAAAAGGCGGAGAGACGGACCCGAAGTTGGTCAAGAAAGTCGACATCGGGCAAAAATATCTCGATGAGTTCGCTACGCCAGATGGAGGGGGAAACGCAGCAGAGGAGGGATGAGCTTGGAAGCGGGGCGGCGGGCGAAACCACGGAGCGGGCCCCTTGATCCAAATCGGATCTTCCGGTAATTGACCCGAAACATCTTCAACTTTCTGCGATCCTGACAGTTTATAAAGTTATGAACGTCGCGACGGCGGTTTTTTATCTAATCGCTCTCATTACGGTGGTTTCCGCCGGGATGGTGGCATTTTCGCGGAATATCATTTACTCCGCGTTCTCGTTGCTCGGCACTTTCATGGGCGTAGCCGGCCTCTATGTTTTTCTCGGCGCCGATTTTGTTGCCGCCGTCCAGGTGCTGATTTACGTCGGCGGCATCCTGGTCTTGATTCTTTTCGCGGTCATGTTGACGCACAGAATCACCGACGTCGAGATCACCAATCGGGCTGCGGGCCGTATTCCCGCGCTGATTATCATCGGCGTGTTTCTCTACGTCTTGATCCAAGCCGTAAAAGAAACTCCCTGGGTGAAAGCTCAGGAAGTTATCTACGCGGCGACTGCGGCGAAAATCGGCGACCTGTTTTTGTACACTTACTTGCTCCCGTTTGAGCTCGCCTCTTTGGTCTTGCTCGCAGCCATGATCGGCGCCGTGGTGCTGTCGCGCAAGGAGATCAAAGAGTAAGCCATGTCACCGAACGATCTCTCCTCTTACCTCGTCATCGGCGCGATTCTTTTCGCTCTCGGACTGTTCACGGTGCTGACCCGGCGCAACGCTATCAGCGTGCTGATGGGCGTCGAGTTGATTCTCAACAGCGCCAATATCAATTACGTTGCGTTTTCGCATTTTGGCAGTGGCAACGCCGACGGCCAGATCTATGCCATCTTCGTGATTATGCTGGCCGCCGCCGAAGCCGCGGTGGGCTTGGCGATCGTGTTGGCGATCTTCCAGCTTTTCCACACCATCGACGTCGAGGCGGCGGAGACGCTGAAGGAATAAATTTATTTTGGATTGCCTATTTTGGATTTTGGATTGAAGAGAAAAGAGTTCACGGATTCGCGACATATAGCCACAGCCCTCTTTCCGATAATCGAAAATCCAAAATCGAAAATCCAAAATGGGATGAGGCTTTTCGGGGTTATACGCTAGATGGAAAATCCGATACAGACCGATTTTATCCGCTGGATCGTTTTCTTGCCGCTGCTTGGCGCGATCATCAACGGTGTACTAGGCGCCAAGATCCAAAAAAGCCTGGGCAAGAGGGCGATCGCGCTGATCGCCTGCACGCCAGTCGTTGTCGCCTTCCTTTTGTCGCTGAATGCCTTCTTCACGCTCAAAGCGCTGGAGCCAGAACAGCGGTTTCTCATCGACAATCTCTATCGCTGGATTGATCTCGGCTCGCTCAAAGTCGACATGGCTTTCATGATCGACCCGCTCTCCGCCGTGATGATTTTGGTCGTCACCGGCATCGGCGGGCTCATTCACATTTACGCCGTCGGCTATATGCATGAGGACAAAGGCTTCTGGCGCTTTTTTGCCTATTTTAATTTGTTCACCGCCGCCATGCTCACGCTGGTGCTGGGGGACAGTCTGCTGCTACTTTTCGTCGGCTGGGAGGGCGTGGGCTTGTGTTCCTACGCCTTGATCGGTTTTTGGTATCAGGACCACGCTAATGCTCGCGCCGGCAATAAGGCCTTTATCGTCAACCGCGTCGGCGACTTCGGGTTTGTCTTGGGGATGTTTCTGCTGTTCTGGTCATTGGACGCGCAGGGACACGGCAGTCTCACCGTTCGCGAAATGGTGAAATGGGCGCCGTCGATCAAAGATATGACGCTCTGGGGCTTGCCGGTGGCGACTCTGGCAACCTTGCTGCTATTTGTCGGTGCGACCGGTAAGTCGGCGCAGATTCCGTTGTTCGTATGGTTGCCCGATGCGATGGCCGGACCGACGCCGGTAAGCGCGCTCATCCACGCCGCGACCATGGTGACTGCCGGTGTCTACATGACTGCGCGCATGAACGTGTTCTTTTCCATGGCGCCGGCCACGCTCCAAGTGATCGCCGCCATCGGCGTTGCTACAGCGCTGGTAGCGGCCAGCATCGCGCTGACGCAGTTCGATATCAAAAAAGTCTTGGCCTATTCGACAGTCAGCCAGCTCGGTTACATGTTTATCGGCATCGGTGTCGGCGGCTATGCGGCGGCGGTGTTCCATTTGATGACCCATGCCTTCTTCAAGGCCTGTTTGTTCCTCGGTTCCGGCAGCGTCATCCACGCCATGCACCATGAGCAGGACATGCGCAAAATGGGCGGCCTCAAGCAGTGGATGCCGATTACATTCGCCACCTTTTTCATCTCCGTGCTCGCCATCGCGGGTTTTCCGCCCTTCGCGGGCTTCTTTTCCAAGGACGAAATACTTTGGCTGGCCGCTTCCAACGATCATTGGGGGGTTTGGTTCCTCGCGGTTTGCGGCGCGGGCATGACCGCTTTTTACATGTTCCGTCAGCTGTTCATGACTTTTTACGGGAAGTGCCGAGCGGACCACCACACTCAAGAACATCTGCATGAATCACCCGCCGTGATGACCATGCCTCTCGTGGTCTTGGCCATCGGCGCCGTGTTGGCCGGTTTTATCGGATTACCCGGAGTGCTGGGCGGCAGTCAATTTGGTCACTGGCTCGAACCGGTGGTCCACGCCCACGCCGAAGAACATGGATCGTCCGCTCTGGAATGGGGCCTGATGGCCATGTCAGTTTCGGTGGCGGCCTTGGGCGTCTTTGCCGCTTTCCTTATGTATCGACGCGAGTCGCTATCGCCGGAAACCTTTGCCAATTTGGCCGGCGGCTCGTTTTACCGTTTGTTCGATCGCAAGTGGTATTTCGACGAAATTTACCAGATCTGTTTTGTCAACGGGACTTTGCTGCTCGCAAACATCTTATCCGCGTTCGATAAATACGTCGTCGACGGCATCGTCAACGGATCGGCTGCGGTCACGCGTTTTATTTCTTGGCTGAACGGCCTTTTCGATCAGTACATCATCGACGGCATCGTCAACGCGGTCGCCAATATTATTTTTTGGACCGGCAACAAGTTTCGCCGCGTGCAGACCGGCAACATCAATAGTTATCTTTACGGAATCTTGATCGCCATAGCGCTCGCCATCATCGTCAAGATCCGATACTGGAGCTGAGTTCTAGGGAGAGTCCAGAAGATGGAAAACGTGCTGACTTACATAACCTTCATTCCCCTCGCGGGGGCGGCGATCGTGCTCGCGTTGCCGAACAACGCCAAGCTGATTCGCTGGGTGTCCGCAGCCGCGACCGTGCCGCCGCTGTTGATGGCGGTTTGGTTGCTCAATAATTTCGATCGCAACACGCCCGGTTTCCAATTTGTCGAAGACTATCACTGGATCCCCGCTTATAACATCAGCTACACCATGGGCATCGACGGCCTGAGTATTTCGATGGTGCTGCTGACCGCTCTGCTGAGTTTCCTCTGTATTTTTGCTTCTTTTGGCATCGATAAGGCGGTCAAAGGTTATTTTGCTTTGTTCCTCATGCTCGATGCCGGCATGATGGGCGTCTTTTGCGCCCTCGATTTTTTTCTTTTCTACATTTTTTGGGAAGTCATGCTGCTGCCGATGTATTTTCTGATCGGCATCTGGGGCGGGCCGCGGCGCGAATACGCCGCGATCAAATTTTTTCTCTATACCTTATTCGGCAGCATTCTCATGCTTCTGGCCATTCTAGCGCTTTATTTCGCCAGCGACCCGCACACTTTCGACATGCGGATTCTGATGGCCCAGGGCAATAAATTCGGCACCGCGGTGCTGCCCATATGGCCGTTTCAGCAGTTTGGTTGGGGCTTTCAGCATGTTATTTGGATGGCGTTGTTTATCGGCTTCGCGATCAAAATTCCGGCGTTTCCGTTTCACACCTGGTTGCCCGACGCGCACGTCGAGGCGCCGACGGCAATCTCCGTCATTCTTGCCGGGGTACTATTGAAGATGGGTACGTACGGCATCCTGCGCACCAACTTTCCAATGCTTCCCAACGCCACCGCCGACTTGGCGTTTGTTTTTTTAGGGGCGCTGGGTGCTTGGAATATCATTTACGGCGCGCTCTGCGCCATGGCGCAAAAGGATCTTAAGAAGCTGGTCGCCTATTCGAGCGTGAGCCACATGGGCTACGTGATGCTCGGCATGGCGAGCTTCACGACGCAGGGCATCAACGGCGCGGTGTTGCAGATGTTCAACCACGGCACCATTACCGGCATGCTCTTCCTACTGGTCGGCGTGATCTACGACCGGGCGCACCACCGCGAGATCGAAGGTTTCGGCGGGATGGCCGCGATCATGCCGGTTTACACAGGGGTCACCGCACTGGCGTTTTTCGCCTCCATGGGACTGCCCGGTCTGTCGGGATTCATCTCGGAAATATTGGTCCTGCTCGGCACCTGGCAGAAATACCCGATACTGACGATTTTCGGCGCCAGCGGCGTAATCCTGACCGCCGGCTATCTGCTCTGGACGATGCAGCGTGTTTTCCTCGGCCCCCCCAATGAAAAATATCTAAAAATGCCGGATATCAATGGCCGCGAATTGTTTACGCTGGTGCCGTTAGGCGCCATCGTCATTATCGTCGGGATATATCCGAGCGTGGTCTTGGATTTATTGCGCTCTTCCTTGGATCATCTCAATCAAATCATCATTCCGCATCTTTAAAGCTCGGCCATGGATCTAAAAAACGTCGCCAGTCTCAGTTTTTTTTATCCGGAGCTCATTCTCTCTGGAACGATTTTGCTCCTGATCGCTCTCGATCTGGTGATCAGCGCCAAGCGCAGCCTCGCCCTGATCGCGCTGGCCGGAAGCGTCGCGTCGCTGATCGCGACGGTCGACCTTTACAGCGCGCAACCCGGGTGGTTGTTCCACCGGATGATGATCCTCGACAACTTCAGCCTCTTTTTTAAAGTCGTCGCGCTGGTTGCGGCCATGCTCTGTGTTTTGATGTCTCTCGGCAGCAAGGAAATCAATCAGGTGCATGAGGGTGAATATTACACGCTCTTGCTCACCTGTACCCTCGGCATGTTCTTTATGGCCTCGTCGAGCAATCTGCTGATGGCCTATCTGTCGCTCGAGCTGGTGAGCTTGACCTCCTACGTTCTCACCGGATTCTTACCGCACAATCGCCGTTCCAGCGAAGCGGCATTGAAGTATTTAATCTACGGCGGCGTGGCTTCCGGAGCGATGATCTATGGTATGAGTTGGATTTTCGGCATGAGCGGAAGTCTGGAGTATTCGGCGATCCAAACCGCGCTGTCGCAAGGCGCGATCAACAAAGCCGCGCTGTTTATGGCGTTTGTTTTCATCATGGCGGGCTTCGGTTACAAGATTGTCTTTGTGCCTTTCCATATGTGGTCGCCCGACGTCTATCAAGGCGCGCCCACGCCGTTCACGGCGTTTCTCTCGGTGGCGTCCAATGCCGCGGGTCTCGCGATCATGATTCGTTTCTTTTTTCCCGGCGTGTCGCGTATGGTTCCGGGCGGCGACTGGACGTTTATTTCCGGTGTGGAGTGGCCGCAGGTGCTTTTGTTTGT
This sequence comes from Chloroflexota bacterium, assembly GCA_050257635.1. GTDB lineage: Bacteria > Desulfobacterota > Binatia > UBA9968 > UBA9968 > DP-20. Next base: position 22,871 of record JBLMXG010000348.1, on the reverse strand, counting down.
CAGCATGATGACCATGACCGTCGGCAATCTCTGTGCGCTCAATCAGAGAAATCTCAAGCGCATGCTGGCCTATTCCGGTATCGCCCATGCCGGCTACATGCTCATGGGTTTGGCGGTATTGAACAACGACGGTCTTTCGGCGATTCTTTTTTACCTGGTGGTTTATCTGATTATGAACCTCGGCGCGTTTCTGGTTGTCGGCATGATCGCCAACGCAACCGGCAATGAAGATATCGAGACCTATCGCGGTCTTGCCTGGCGTGGCGCCGTCGTGCCGGCGGTCTGCCTGGCGATTTTTCTTTTCTCGCTCACCGGCTTGCCGCCCTTTGCCGGATTTATCGGTAAGTTTTTCCTCTTTTCCGCAGTGATCAAACAGGGCGGCGCCTTTGCGGCGCTGGCCGTCGTGGCGGCTCTGAACAGCGTAGCCTCACTTTATTACTATGCAAAAATCGTCAAGACAATGTTCTTGGACACGCCCAATCCCGAAGACAAAGCCGTTGCGGTCGCGACCACTGATTTCAACTTGACTCTGTTGCTCCCGCTCACGGCGCTTACGGTTATCTTTGGTCTCTATTTTTCCCCCTTGGTTCAATATACCCACCGCTCTCTGAGCTTTTTTATCAAATAGCGTGTACCCGCCGCCGAATCCGGCGGGTTCAGTGCACGGTAGCGCTGCGGCTAAGGATTGCAGAGCTTCGACAGGGTACAAAGACAGTGGTCCTGTCGGGGCATTCTTCTGCGCAAGCGAGATTCCTGCGCCGTGAGTGAAGGCGGGCCATCGAACTGCTTAAACTTTGGACGAATCCTAAACTTATCTCATTTCTCGCGTGAGACCCACTGTCCGTGAATATTCAACCGTGCAAACAATCGATGCAAAAACCCTGCTGTTGGGCTTGAGTCGCGCCTCGAAGCCCGGCGTTGCTCGGCGCGTTCAATTGCATGTCGTTGGACGTCAGGCCCCACGCTTCCTTGCCTTGACAAGGGCAGGCAGTCCAACTAACTAGAAGCGTAGATAAACTCCGCAATTATTTTTTGCAAATATGAGGGAGGCAGCCATGCTCGACGCGGCTAAACGCAAAGAAATGCTTCGGCAAATGATTCTGGTGCGGGCATTTGAAGAAAAGCTGGAAGAGCTTTATCAACGCAAGGCGATGTTCGGCAGCACCCATTCTTATCGCGGTCAGGAGGCGATTGCGGTGGGTGTTTGTTCGGCTTTGCAAGGTTCGGATTTGATCGCGAGCTATCATCGCGGCACGGGTCATCTCATCGCCAAAGGCGCCGATCTCTATGCGTTGCTCTGCGAGTGCATGGGGCGCGCGGACGGCTATTCGAAAGGCCGCGGCGGCAAAATGCATATGGGCGACATGGGCTTCGGCTTCATCGGCAACACCGGTACCGTCGGGGGGACGGTGCCAACGGCCACCGGAGCGGCCCTGGCGGCGAAAACGCGCGGCTCAAAAGAAGTCGTGGTCAGTTTCTTCGGCGACGGGGCGGCGAATCAAGGCGTCGTGCATGAATCGATGAATCTCGCCGGCCTGTGGAAGCTGCCGGTGATTTATGTTTGCGAGAATAATCAATATGCGATGACGGTGAGCTTGGAGAAAAGCGTTGCGATCAAACAGTTGTCGGATCGGGCGGCTGGCTACGGTTTCGAAGGTAAAACGATCGACGGCAACGATGCCGAGGCGGTTTACGAGTCCACGCAAACAGCGGCGGCCAAAGCGCGTAGCGGCGGCGGCGCGACGTTTATCGAGTGCATCACGTATCGCTGGGATGGTCACTTCGGCGGCGACCCGGGAACCGGCTATCGTAGCAAAGAAGAAATCGAGGCCTGGAAACAGAAGTGCCCGATCAAGCGCCTTAAGGAAAGACTGATTCAAGAGGGAAATTTAACCGAGCGAGAATTTGAAGAAATCTCTGCCGCGGTTTATCGCGAGCTGGATGAAGTCGCGAAGCGTGCGGAAGCCGCGCCTCTGCCCAAGAAAGAAGTCGATCTGGGCAGCATTTACGCAGCGACGGAGGCGACTCATGGCTAAGCCGATGACCACCGAAGTACAAACCCCGGTTAAAGAAATGCGGGTGCAGGAAGCCCTGCGCGAGGCGTTGCGTTACGAGATGGCCCGCGACGAGCGGGTTTTTGTCATGGGTGAGGACGTGGCGCTTTTCGGCGGCGCTTACGGTGTCACGCGCGGCCTGATACAGGAATTCAGCGAGCGTCGGGTTCTGGATACGCCGATTTCCGAAGCGGCGCTGGTGGGTCTCGCCGTAGGCGCGGCGATCAACGGCATGCGCCCCGTGGTGGAGATCCAATTTTCCGATCTTTTGCCTCTCGCCATGGATCAATTGGCCAGTCATGCGGCCCGTTATCATTACATGACCGGCGGCCGGGTTTCCGTGCCGATGGTCGTGCGCAACAAATTTGCCACCCGAGCGGGCGGCGGACCCAGCCATTCGAGCTGCAATCACGGCGCCTTCATTCATTTTCCCGGCCTCAAAATCATCATGCCGACGACGCCAGCAGACGCCAAGGGATTGTTGCTTGCGGCGATCCGCGATCCCAATCCGGTGCTCTGCTTCGAAAGCCATCATCTCTACGGCCAGCGCGGACCGGTTCCGGAGGGGGATTACACGGTGCCGATCGGGGTCGCGGCAGTGCGGCGCGAAGGCAAGGATCTGACGATTGTCACCTGCGGCGGCATGGTTCTCAAAGCAGACGCGGCGGCGGGTGCGTTGAAAGAAAAAGGCATCGATATCGAGATCATCGATCTGCGCTCGCTGGCGCCGCTCGACAAAAATGCAATTCTCCAATCGGTGGTGAAAACCAAACGCGCTATCGTGCTCGATGAAGGTCCGATGATCGGCGGAGTCTCGGCAGAAATTGCCGCTCTGATTCAAGAAAATTTATTTTCCGATCTAAAAGGCCCCGTGGTGCGCGTGGCGGCCCAACCGATCCCGCCGCCGCACAGCCCGCCGCTGGTTGACGCCATGCTTCCCGACGTCGATCAAGTTGTCGACGCGGTGATGCGCTTGGCCGAGGGCGGCAAGTTGCGCTAACATCCGTGTCGCCAACCGATAATAGATCGAGCAGCGCGTCACGGCGAGGGTCTCATGGAATTGTCCTTTCAGCAACGGAGCTGATTGCGAACACGCGGATTCTGCCCACCCAAGATTACGCAGATTTACGGACTTGCTGTCAAAGAAAGCCAGGTGTTTTCCCTCAGTCGATCCTCCGGCGCCGATTGACTGCGGACGGCTGACGGTGCTAGCGTGCGAGCGCTACGGGGTTTTTGGACCGACTCATGAAACCCGCGAACTCTTCGCTTAAATCGCTCTTTGCCAGCGCCAGCCTGACCACGCGGTTTGCAGTCTATAGTTTTCTTTGCATCGGATTGATGAGCGCGGTTTTGTGGCTCGTCGTTTCACATTACCTGATCAGCCGGATTCTCGACCTGGAGTGGGAAACCACGGCGCAGATGGTCCGCGCCGACGTGCGAAAATTTCTCGAGGACTATGATTTTAAAGCCCAGGACCGTAAATCGGTGGGGCCTAAATTTGTTGCGCTGCTCGATCACATGCGCCTCTCGCCAGAGATCCTTCGCTTCAAGGTCTACAATCCGAAGGGAATCGTGATCTGGTCCGACGACAAGCGGCTGGTCGGCAAGTCTTTCGGCGACAATCCGCAGCTGCGGCAAGCGCTGCAAGGAGCGGTGGTTTCAAATCTGGGGGTATCGGACGAGCCCGAAAATATTTCCGGCCCCAAGCCGGAATCAACAGCGATCCAAGTGTACGTACCGATATACTCCGAAATCCAAAAAGAGCTATTAGGTGTGTTTGAAACCTATCGCCGGCCGGATGCGATTTTCCAGCATATTCGCGAGGCGAGAATCGTCGTGCTCTTAGGCGCGGTCGGCGGTGGTTTGCTGGTTTATTTTTCGTTATTTGCGATCATGCGGCAGGCCGCGCGGCAGATCGATGAACAGCAAATGAACCTGCTGAAAATGCAAGCCGAGTTGATTGCCTCTCAACGCATGGCGGCGGTCGGCGAGATGGCCGCTGCAGTGGCGCATGGTATCGGTAATCCGCTTTCGTCGATTCGAGCGGCGGCGCAGGTTGCACTGCTCGAATCCGAAACCGGCGACGGACCGGACACGAATTCCAGAATGCGCGGGAATTTGCAGAGTATCATGCGCCAGGTGGACCGGGTGCAAAAGCGGATGCAGGGTCTTTTGAATTTCGCCAAACCCTTAGAGCCGCACCCGGTTGCGTTGGAAGTCAATGCTCTGGTGCGCGACGTGGCGGAGACGATGGGCGCACGATTTCGCGATGCCGGCGTGCAATTGGCCCTCGACCTCGATCCGAACCTACCTGGCATTACTTCCGATCTCAACCACTTGGAGCAAGCCCTGATGGTGCTGATTACCAACGCCCTGGAAGCGACGCCCAAAGGTGGCAAGGTTGAGATCCACACCAAGTCGGCCAACTTCAACGGCGATGGCGATGCGGTGCAAGTGGCGATTGAGGATGGCGGCGAGGGAATTCCGCCGGAAAACCGCGAGCGCGTCTTCGATCCTTTCTTTACCACCAAACCGCATGGAACCGGAATCGGCTTACCGCTGGCAAAGAAATTCGTAGAAAGAAACGGCGGCAAAATCGCGCTCACTAACGGTTCCGGCCACGGCTTCAGAGTGGAAATTATGCTGCCTCTGTTAGCCTGAGGCGACGGCGCGCCGTCGATCTGACCGAAGGATATTTTTGCTTGGCCGACCGGATTATGACAGCGGGATCATGATATGCGTCTGATAGGGCTTGCGCTGTTTGAGATGCTCGTACCAGTCGTTGATTTTTGGAAAATTGGGTCGCTCGATTGGTAAATTAAACCAACGATAGGCCCAGACGCCGAGCGGGATATCCCCCAAGGAGAATTCTTCACCGCCGAGGTAACGGCTTTTCGCCAACTGATCTTCCACCGTTTGCCAGGCTTTGGTCGTTTTGTCGAAAGCGGCTTGTACCGCCTTGGGGTCGCGCTTTTCCTCGGGAGTCCGGATCAAGTTCCAGAACAGCGGCACGATAGCGCCATTAAAACTAGAAAGCTGCCAGTCCATCCAGCGGTTAGCATTGGCCATTCCTTCAGGGGAAGAGGGGAGCAGCCTGCCGGCGCCGTATTTGGCGTTGAGATAGCGCATGATGCTATTCGACTCCCAGAGAACAAACCCGCCGTCCTTGAGAGTTGGCACCAGTCCATTAGGATTCATAGCGAGATACTCTTGGTCTTTATTCCCACCGAACTTGCCGCCCCAGTCCTGCCGGTCGAATTGAAGGCCAAGCTCGCCGCAGCACCACAGAACCTTCTGCACGTTGGACGAGTCCGTTCTGCCCCAGATTTTGATCATAGCAGCCTCCAATTAACGATGGATTGTGCTTGTGCTACTTATCACCGTTTGGGCCGCATGCCTAGACTCGCAGCGCTGGATTCGACGTGCTGTCAGTTTTGCTAAATTTCTGGTAGCAATAGCAAAGATTTGCCGAATGGAAGGCGACTATCGAGCGATGGAAAAAACAACTTTTTTTATTCTAGGGCTAGGTTTTTGGGCGGTAATGACTGCCGGCTCGGCGAGTTGGGCGCAGAATCAAACCGACGGAAAGAATCTCTATGCGACCTATTGCGCGACCTGTCACGGGGAGCATGGCAAGGGGGACGGTGTTGCGGCCGCTTCCTTGCCGGTTAAGCCAACCGACCACACCAATGGGTCGATCATGAATCAGCTTTCGGATCAATTTCTTATGGATATCATCTCCAAAGGTGGTGCGGCGGTCGGAAAATCAAGTTTCATGCCTGCCTGGGGCTCGGCCTTCAACGAGAAGCAGCTGCGAGACCTCATAGCTTACATACGGACCCTGGCAGTGCCACCTTATCGCCCCTGATGGTTTTCGGAAAAAAAATAATGGAATTTTTTCCTTTCCCCCCTTGACGATTGATGGTGCGAGATTAAATTTGGCGCATCCAGCCTGTATAGCAGGTGTCTAAATCTACGTTTTATTTCAGGAGGGTATCTATGGCGACAAAAATTCGTCCCCTACATGATAGGGTGATCGTAAAGCGAATTGAAGAGGAGGAGAAGACGAAGGGTGGTATCATCATCCCGGACACGGCTAAGGAAAAGCCGCAAGAGGGCAAAGTAATCGCGGTCGGTCCGGGCAAATACGAGGATGGGAAGCTCATCCCTCTCGGAGTTAAGAGCGGGGATAAGATACTTTTTGGCAAATACTCCGGCACGGAGATCAAACTGGATGGCGAGGAGCACCTGATCATGCGCGAGGACGACATCCTGGGCGTTATAGAATAAGGAGGAAATAGGGCATGGCTGCAAAAGAAATTCGCTTTAGTGAAGACGCGCGCAGCAAAGTTTTGCGCGGTGTTAATTTATTGGCTGACGCCGTTACCGTGACCTTGGGGCCTAAAGGCCGCAATGTCATTTTAGAAAAATCGTGGGGTTCCCCAACGGTAACGAAGGACGGAGTCTCGGTCGCCAAAGAGATTCAGCTTGAAGACAAATTCGAAAACATGGGCGCTCAGATGGTTAAAGAGGTCGCGAGCAAAACCTCTGACTTGGCCGGTGATGGTACCACCACCGCGACCGTCCTGTCTCGGGCGATCTTCGGCGAGGGCCTAAAACTGGTAGCCGCGGGGCACGATCCGATGAGCATCAAGCGAGGCATTGATAAAGCGGTGGCGAAGGTTGTGGATGAGCTCAAATCAATGTCTAAACCAACCCGCGACAGAGATGAGATCGCACAGGTTGGCACGATTTCCGCCAACAACGACAAAACCATCGGCGACATTCTCGCCGAGGCGATGGACAAAGTAGGAAAAGAGGGCGTCATCACCGTTGAAGAGGCGAAGGGATTGGAAACGACCCTTGATCTCGTCGAGGGCATGAGATTCGACCGGGGCTACCTCTCTCCTTACTTCGTGACGGATCCCGAACGGATGGAGTGCGTTTACGAAGATTGCTATCTGCTGATTCACGAAAAAAAGATCTCTAGCATGAAGGATCTTCTGCCGGTGCTGGAAGCTACAGCGAAAACCGGTAAGCCATTACTGATTATCGCGGAGGAGGTCGAAGGCGAGGCTTTGGCGACTCTTGTTGTAAATAAGATCCGCGGCACGCTTAAAGTCGTCGCCGTCAAAGCTCCCGGCTTTGGCGACCGCCGCAAGGCCATGCTTGAAGATATCGCCATTCTTACCGACGGCAAGATGATCGCCGAGGAACTAGGCATCAAACTCGAAAACGTAACACTCAAAGACCTCGGCCGCGCGAAACGGGTAATTATCGATAAAGACAACACAACCGTCGTTGAAGGTGCCGGTAAAAAGTCGGCCATTGAGGGCCGAATCACCCAGATCCGGGCTCAAATCGAAGAGACGACCTCGGATTACGATCGCGAGAAATTGCAGGAACGGCTAGCAAAGCTGGCCGGAGGAGTAGCGGTGGTTAAGGTCGGTGCTGCGACGGAAGTCGAAATGAAGGAAAAGAAAGCACGCGTGGAAGATGCGCTGCACGCCACTAGAGCTGCGGTGGAAGAGGGCATCGTCCCCGGAGGCGGTGTGGCGCTGGTGCGCGCTTCGGCGGGATTGGGCAACTTGCGAGTGTCGGAGGATGAAAAGGTCGGCGTCCGCGTTATCCAGAAAGCGTTGGAAGAACCGCTGCGCTGGATAGCTGGCAACGCCGGGGCGGACGGTTCCGTGGTACTTGATAAAGTGAGAAACGGCAAGGGGGCGTTCGGGTTTAACGCCGCGACGGAAGAATACGAAGATCTGGTCAAAGCCGGAATCGTCGACCCGACCAAAGTTGTACGCACCGCGCTACAGAATGCCGCATCGGTGGCCGGAATGATGATTACCACGGAAGCGATGATCGCCGATAAGCCGGAAAAGAAGAAAGAAGCTCCGGCCATGCCTCACGACCACGATGATTATTAGTCATTGCTAAAAAGTGGTTCGCGAAAAGGGCGCCCGATCTTCAGGCGCCCTTTTTTTTGGAGGTCCTCTAAGGAGTTGGTGCGGCCAGAGCAAGTTGCTAATTCGGCGGCTCACTTCGATATTAGGTTGCTCTACAAAAACTGAGCATGCTGCGAGTACTGAATCCTGTTAAATCACTAAAACAGGTATGACCGGGGACGGACCGCGCGCCGTTCTCGCGCGCACCGGTACATATAAGCAGTTCAACAGAATTTACAAGGGGAAGCTGTGAGGCTTCCCCTTGTATTGTTAGGTTAGTTGGCCGAGTTCTTAATGAACGCTAATCGCAATCTGCTTCGGTTTGGCCTCTTCGGCCTTGGGCACGTGAACCTCGAGTATGCCGTCGCGATAGGTCGCTTTGATATCGTCGCTTTTCACTGTCTGCGGCAGATAAAAGGAGCGGACAAATTTCCCGGAAACTCGCTCTACTCGGTGATACTCGACGCCATTGGCCGCTTCTTCGAACTTTCGTTCACCGCTCAGGGTCAGCGTCCCTTCTTTGACTTCCAGGTTAAAATCTTCCTTCTTCATTCCTGGAAGCTCCGCTCGAATGAGGTAGGAATCTTTACTCTCCAGTATGTCTACAGGAGGAAACCACACCCCATTGGCAGAATTCGACAGCGTCCGCGACCGGCCGAAGGTATCGTCGAATAAATCGTTGATGCGCGACTGGATCCGATTCAAGCCCTCAAACGGTTCCCACCTTACTAAATCCATAAATAGTCCTCCTTTCAGGAATTTATAGTGGCTGAGAAAAAATTAAGTACGGTTGTGCACCGTGTCAAGTCAGTACCGGCAACTTGACAACGCCGGTCAGCAAACCCACATTAATCTCAGGAGATTCTGGATGTAGGGTTATCAGGTCCGCAATTGCTTACCTCCGTAATGGAAGGTCACGGGAGGCGCGAAAGAGAAAAGCTCGATCTCGCAGTTTTCCATAGCGCCATGAGCTTAGATGGAACGCAAAGATTACTACAAAATCCTTGGGGTAGAACGATCGGCGAACGCGGATGAAATTCGCAACGCTTATCGAAAACTTGCGCGTCGGTATCATCCCGATATCAATCCTGGGGACCGCAACGCCGAGGAGAAGTTCAAGGAGATTTCGTCGGCCTACGAAGTTTTGGGCGACGCCGAGAAACGTAAACGTTTCGACGAATTCGGTGAGGAGGGGCTCAGCCCAGGATTTGATCCGGAAAAGGCCCGGGCCTATCAAAGATGGCAGGAGCAATCGGCTCAAACCGGCGGAGGATTCAAATTCGAGCAAGGAAGGCCTGAGGATTTTTTTGGTTTTGGCGGATTCGACGATTTGTTTTCAGGACGTCAGCCGTTTGCGGAAGAGCGGGCGCGACGCGGCGAGGACATTGAAACGCAAATCGAGATCGATTTTCTCGACGCTGTACGCGGTTTTCAAACCAACTTGCGGATTCAGAAACCAGAGACCTGCGGCGTCTGCAATGGCAGTGGTTTGAAATCACCTGCTGAATCAAAACAATGCGGCGATTGTCGCGGCACGGGTTGGAAAGAAATCCATCAGGGTTCCATTAGCTTCCGCCAGACCTGTCCGAGTTGTCATGGCAGCGGGAAGCTGAGCGGCAGTCCATGTTCAAATTGCCGTGGCAGCGGCCGTGTCCTGCGCGCAGAAACCGTTCGAGTCAATATTCCTCCTGGTGCGGATACCGGCAAGCGAATTCGAGTTCCAGGCAAAGGCGCGAGCGGGGCTCGAGGCGGCCCTCCCGGCGATCTTTACCTGATGCCTCGGGTACGGCCTCACCCGTTGTTCAGCCGAGCCAAAAATGATCTGACCATGGAATTGCCGATTACTGTGGGCGAGGCCATGCGGGGAGCGTCGATCAAGGTGCCGACGCCGACGGGCACAGTCCAAGTAAAAATTCCGGCGGGAGCGCAGAGCGGACAATTGCTTCGAGTTAAAGGCAAAGGCGTGCAGGGAGGACGGCGCAGCCCGGGTGGAGATCTTTATCTGCGTCTGATGGTGCGCGTTCCCGAAGGCACAGTTCCGGATGAAAGTCTCGAGCGAGTTGAGCAGGCTTACGGTGAGAATATCCGCAAAGGTATGGCCTTGTGAAAAGAGGCTTAACGATGGTGAAAAGATATTTTCGCATGACCGAGGTGCTTGAGACCTGTGATGTGAGTGAAGAGTTTGTCCGCCACCTCGAGCGCGAGAATTTAATTAAATCGATCAAGCGCCGCCGGTTGAAACTCTATCCGCTCGATCAAGTCGATCGGATTCGCGTCGCGCAGATCCTTGTCAACCACCTGGGCGTCAATTTTGCGGGTGTCGAAGTTGCGCTGCATATGCGCGAGCAACTAATCCACATGCGGCGGGAGCGGCTCGTCTTCTTGCGTCGGCTCGGTCGACGCCTTTAGTGAGAGCGATCAGCGGCTTAGCAGGTTGATTTTGGGTCCGTTGCAACAAGCAAAATCTCATCGGGGAAAATGTTACCGAGTAATGATATTGGGCCGCCCGGATTGGAAGTTAGCAGTTTCGACGAGCGACGGAGCGCGAGGACGTTTTCAGTCGGTCAAATCTGACGACGGATCGACGAAGTTTGCGCATAGGGTCGAGCAACATGCGCTCACCCTTGACAAGCGCTAGAGCATGACTAACTTTGCCGAAGAGCGCGGTAAACAAATAATCGGAGGTAGGATATGGCACAATGGAACCCGTTCGCAGACATGGAGCAATTGCGACGCGATATTGATCGAGCCTTTGATGAATTTGGTTCGGGCGAAGAACCGCTGCACCAAGTTGCGTTCTTACCGGGCCGCGGACCGCGACGATATCCACTCGTGAATTTGTTTGAGGACAAAGAGAACTTGTATGTCGAAGCGCTCACTCCCGGCGTCGATCCGCAATCGTTGAATGTCACGGTTATGCAAAGCCGCCTTACGGTCGCGGGAGAAAAAAGCCGCATTTTGGCCGATGTGAAACCAGAAGCGTTTCATAGAAGCGAACGGGCGAGCGGCAAGTTTGTGCGCACTTTCGATTTACCCGTCGAAGTGAATGACGACAGGATTCAAGCAGAATACAAAAACGGACTTTTGGTCATTATCTTGCCAAAAGCGGAAAAAGCCAAGCCGCGTCAAGTCAGTGTCAAAGTAGCGTAACCAACCGCACGAAGGAGAAAGCCATGACGGTAGAAAAAACTGTGCCGGAATACGCACGAGGGAAAGAGAGTGGCGGTCGAGAAGTGACCCGCAGCCAAGGACGCGCCGTGGCACCGCCGGTCGATATCTATGAAACTCCCGAAGGACTTGTGGTAAAAGCGGACTTGCCAGGAGTCGGAGGGGACGGTCTCGATATTCGTGTCGAAAGCAATCTCTTGACGATTCGCGGGAAAGCCTCGCATTCTGCGCCCGGGGAACCGGTTTACCGGGAGTATGAACTGGTTGATTTTTTTCGACAGTTCGAACTGAGTGAAAGAGTCGACCAGGCGAAAATATCGGCGGAACTTAAAAACGGTGTGCTCACGTTGAACCTACCCAAAGCCGAGGAAGCGAAGCCGAGAAAAATCGATGTTCATGTAACCTGACTGATTGTTTCTTTGTCCTGGCTTCTATAAAACGATCGTAAAAATAGAGTCCAAGTGGCTGAAACGGACACAATGACCAGAAAGAGACGAAACCTTGGCGACTGAAGACGCAGCAAATAGAAGTCCTAATTGGCGGCGGCCGCGAAAGGGATTGAATCAGTGCAAGTGACAACAGGGCCGTGGTGAAGACCTTTGCTAATGTCAAAGGAATCCGATAGCAGAGAAAGACCCTCAATCATTTGAAACAGGAGCGCGCTGCCGCTCGTACCGCGACCTCGCACTCGTCCGATCGTGCTGCTGGTGTGATCAGACCGTCCCTTGGTTTCGATAGTCGCTTTTCACTTTTTTCTTTGGCGGCGCGGAACAATGTTTGGCATCTGTAATTTGCCAATTCTGTGAATTATCTACCAGATTGCTTCGACGGCAGGTGCAATTGCCGGGAACAGGGTCCACGGAAAGCGCGGGCCGGCTTCGATTGTTCCGGGTTTGGGATTTTCGCATCGATCTGGTATGAACGGTTGGTATCGCACGGCTCATTTTCATTTGGCTTCCGAACTTACACATTGCCTGCACGCTAAAAGGTGATCATGTCGACACACGAATCGGCGCCGGCGCGGCCCTCATTTTGGACGTGCTTCTGGGTGATCATCGCTATCACCGCGACCGGTTTTCTTTTTGTTCGTGATTCTTCGGTTGGCGGTGCGGCCCTCAATGATCCGCGCGCGGCACCAAGGAGCGTGACACCTCGGGGTGAGCTTTTATCGGATGAAAGATCGACCATCGCTCTGTTTCGGCAAGCCTCGCCGTCGGTGGTCAACATCACGGCGATCGGCGTGGAGCAGGACCTCTTCACCCTGAACCTCTATCAAATTCCTCAAGGAACCGGCTCCGGTTTTGTGTGGGATACCCGTGGTAACGTCATCACTAATTTTCATGTGATCCAAAATGCCGATGCCGCGCAGGTCACGTTGGCGGACCAATCGAACTGGAAGGCCCGCGTGGTCGGAACCGCGCCGGACAAGGACCTCGCCGTGCTGCGCATTGACGCGCCGGCAAATCGGTTGCACCCCATCCCGATCGGCGCATCGAAAGATTTACAGGTTGGACAAAGTGTCTTTGCCATTGGCAATCCCTTTGGTTTGGATCAAACCTTGACGACCGGAGTAATCAGCGCCCTCAATCGCGAGATCGAGTCGGTTACCCGTCGGCCGATTCAGGGCGTGATTCAGTCCGATGCGGCTATCAATCCGGGGAATTCGGGAGGGCCGCTGCTGGATAGCGCCGGTCGACTGATCGGCGTTAACACGGCGATTTACAGCCCGTCTGGTACCTCGGCCGGCATCGGCTTTGCCATACCCGTGGACACGGTCAATCGCATCGTGCCGGAGTTGATCCGCAGCGGCAAAATCACCCGGCCGGGGTTGGGCATTCAGATCGCCGATGAACAAATCGCTCAGCGGCTTGGCGTATCCGGTTTGTTGGTGGTCGATGTCGCCAGGGGCAGCGCGGCGGCGCGAGCGGGAATTCGACCGACTCGGCGTGATGCCGAAGGCCGATTGCGTCTGGGAGATGTCATTGTCGCGTTGAATGGCAAAAAAATCGAATCGCCGAACGATCTGTATCTGCTTTTGGAAAAATATAGGGTAGGCGATGCGGTGACGGTTTCCCTGTTACGCGACGGCCGAACCGTGCAGACTAAGGTGACACTGGAGGCGGTTCAGTGAAACTGAACGGCATGTTTAATGCCGTGGCTTTGAAGTTTGCGGCTCAGCTCTTTTCCAAAAATTCCCGCGCGCCCGACTGATTTTCTTCTCGCTCATAGGCGGCGATGATTTCCTGCACCAAATGGTGGCGGGCAACGTCTTTTTCGGTGAAAAAAATAAAGCGGATGCCGTGTACGCCCTTGAGAATGCGCGACGCTTCTTTTAATCCGGAAAGCTTGCCTGCCGGCAAATCGATCTGCGTGGCGTCGCCCGTGATCACTGCTTTCGAGCCGTAGCCGAGCCGGGTGAGAAACATCTTCATCTGTTCCGGGGTGGTGTTCTGGGCCTCGTCGAGAATAACGAAAGAGTCATTCAAAGTCCTGCCGCGCATGAATGCCAACGGCGCCACTTCGATGGTGCCCCGCTCGACCAGCTTACGAGCGCGGTCGAAATCGACCATGTCATGTAAGGCATCGTAGAGCGGACGCAGGTACGGATTCACCTTCTCGGCCAAATCCCCGGGCAAGAAACCCAATTTCTCACCAGCTTCCACCGCCGGTCGAGTCAGAATAATGCGCACATAGTTGTTCTTCATCAGTTCGGCCACCGCCATGGCCATGGCGAGATAGGTCTTGCCGGTGCCGGCCGGACCGATGCCAAACACAATATCGTAGCGGCGGATCGCGTCGATATAAGCTTTTTGCGCGATGCTTTTCGGCGTGATCGTGCGCTTGTGCGCCGAAATATAAATCGTGTCGAGGAAAATATCCTGCAAGCGTGCGCGCGAGTCGGCGCTCAGGATGCGGATCGCGTAGTCGACGTCGCTGGCATAGACCGGATAACCCTTTTCCAGGAGGCCGTAGAGTTGGCGTAGAATCTGACTGGCGAGTTCCACCTGCAACGGATCGCCTTCGATCTCCATTCCCGAGCCGCGCACGCGAATCTTCACCTGCAAGGTTTGTTGCAGGATCTTTATATGTTGATCATGTTGCCCCAAGAGGTCGCGAAACAGACGGGGATCGTGGAATTCGAGAAAGTTCACGCCGACTTCGGTCACCAGGCCGGCGGTTTGTATTCTTTCGTCTTTCACTCGGGTTCTCCTATGAGCTGAAGGATGATTTCGCGCGTACGAGGCCGATTATCGAAGTCGATCAGAATGACTTGCTGCCAGGTGCCGAGGCAGGGGAGCCCGTTCTCGACGGGGATCGTGAGCGACGGTCCGAACAGGGCGGCGCGCAGATGAGAGAAGCCGTTGTCGTCGCCCCAGCGGGCGTCGTGATGATAGCGGCGATTCGACGGAATCAGACGCTCGATGAATTCCTTCAGATCCTGGATGAGTCCCGGCTCGTGCTCCATGGTCGTTAGCGCAGCGGTCGATCCCGAGATAAAGAGCGTGATCAGGCAAGTGCGGATTCTTTCGCTGTGAACATGTTCGAGCAGTTTTGGGGTGATATCTATGATGTCGCAGTGGCCGGCGGTCTTTTCGGTGAGTTTCTTGGTTCGAATAGTGATCACGCTACGACTTCAGCCGCGCATGGCGGCACCGTTTTCCGTGGCGCAAAACAATCGCTTCGATAGAAATTTATATTTCGCACGCGTGGTCATTTTGCCTTTCGGACCAGCTCTGCGGCGCGCTTCAGCGCCTCGTCGATCTTGGCAGGCTCCTTGCCGCCTGCCTGAGCGAAATCGGGACGGCCGCCGCCGCCGCCACCGACCATTCCGGCAAGCTCTTTGATGATGTTGCCCGCGTGATAGCGCTTGGTAAGCTCTTTGCTAACCGAAGCGACCAAGTTGACATTGGCTTCCCCGGCGCTAGCGAGCACGATGACGGCCGTGCCGAGTTTTTCCTTGAGCCGATCTGCCAGGTCGCGCAGTTGCTTGCCGTCGACGCCGTCGACCCGGCTAATCAAAACCTTGGCGCCGTCAATAGAACTCTGCTTGGTGAGCAGCATGGGAATCTGGTCCCTTTCAAGCTCGCCGCGGAGCTTGTCGATTTCATTCTCAAGCTCCTTTTGACGCTGCAAAAGTTTTTTGACTTTATCGACAGCATCGTCCGCGCTGCTGCGCACCAGCTCGCTGATTTCCTTAAGTCGCTGCTCGTAGTTATGGATCAAATCGATGGCGCCTTCGCCGGTGAAGGCCTCGACGCGGCGCACGCCGGCCGCGACACCGCCTTCGAAATGGAGCTTGAATAAACCGATCTCGCCGGAAGCGTGCACATGCGTGCCACCGCACAGCTCCGTGGAAAATTCGCCGATTTTGACGACCCGGACGCGATCACCATACTTGTCGCCGAAAAAAGCCAGAGCGCCGCGGCTGATAGCCTCATCGTAGCTCAGCTCCTGAACGGACACGCCGGCATCCTCGCGAATATGTTGGTTGACTTTGGCTTCGATCGATGCGAGCGTCTCGTCGGGGATCGCACCGGTGTGGCTGAAGTCAAAGCGCAGCCGCTCGGGCGTGACCAGCGAGCCGGCTTGACGCACATGTTGCCCCAGTTCCCGTCGCAGTACCGCGTGCAAAATATGCGTCGCCGAGTGATTGAGCTTGGTTTTTTGCCGGTGCCTGGCATCGACGGCCAGCTCAACTTTGTCGCCGACCTGAACTCGCCCTTTTTTGACTTTGGCGCGATGGGCGGTGAGTTGGGGCGTCGGATGCTGCGTGTCGAGTACTTCGATCACGTCCCCGCGCTTGGTCGTGATCGCGCCGCGGTCGCCGACCTGGCCCCCCGATTCGCCGTAGAAGGGTGTTTCAGCGGTGAGCAAATCGATTTCTTCGCCTTCGACGGCTTCGCTCTTACCGTATCCATTGCTGAAGATCGCAAGAACCGACGATTCTGCGTTGAGCCGATCATATCCGACGAAACACACCGGACGGTCGAGTTGAATCTTCGATTCCATGCTCGCGGCCTCACGGGCTTCCCGACCCCGCTTGCGTTGCTCATCCATGAGCTTCTCGAAACCGTCTTGATCGACTCTTATGTCCTCGCCGCGCAAAATATCCTCGGTCAGATCGAGCGGGAACCCAAAGGTATCGTAAAGACGGAAGGCAACGTCGCCGGACAGAATATTCTTTTTCTCCGCCCGAAGTTTTTTGGTGGCGTCTTCCAGCAGCGCTAACCCTTTCTCCAAGGTTTCTCCGAACCGTTCTTCTTCGATGCGGATCACGTCGCGGATGCGCTGCTCTTCGGCGCGCAGCTCCGGATAGGCCTCTCCCATCACCAACCCGACGGTTTTAGCCACTTCGTGCAGGAACGGCTCTTTCAAACCTATCAATCGTCCGTGGCGCGCGGCGCGGCGCAAGAGCCGGCGTAAGACATAGCCGCGCCCTTCGTTGCTCGGCATCACGCCGTCGGCGATCAAGAAACTGACGGCGCGGGCGTGGTCGTCGATCACGCGGAAAGAAATATCCGCTGCCGGATCGGCGCCGTACTTCTTGCCGGTAAGCCTTTCCGTTGTCGCGGTGAGCTGGCGCATGTAATCGATGTCGTAGTTCGATAGAACTTTCTGCAGCACGGCGGTGATACGTTCCAAACCCATGCCGGTGTCGACATGCTTGGACGGCAGTTCCTCCAGCTCGCGATTTTCATTGCGATTGTACTGGATGAAAACAAGATTCCACAGCTCGATGTAACGAGCGCAGTCGCCGTTGACCCCGCATTCATGCCCAGCCGCGCCGGACATGTCGCAGGCTTGCGGGCCGCGGTCAAGGTGAATTTCGCTACATGGGCCGCAGGGGCCGGTTTCACCCATCTCCCAAAAATTTTCTTTATCGCCGAAGCGTTTTACTCGATCCGCCGGCAACCCGCTGATCTTGAGCCAAAGTTTCTCCGCATCATCGTCGTTGAGATAAACCGTGGCGTAGAGCTTGTCTTTGGGCAGACCCCATTCCTTGGTCAAGAGATGCCAGGCCCACTCGATCGCTTCCGCTTTGTAATAGTCGCCGAAAGACCAATTGCCGAGCATTTCGAAAAAGGTGTGGTGATAGGTGTCGCGGCCGACCGCTTCGAGATCGTTGTGCTTGCCGCTGATGCGAAGACATTTTTGCGCGCTGGCAGCGCGCACGTAAGGCGGGCGCTCCTGGCCGAGAAAAACGTTTTTGAATTGCACCATGCCCGCGTTGGTGAAAAGCAGGGTGGGGTCCTTGTCGGGCACGAGCGATGAGCTTCGCACCACCGTATGACTCCGTTTGGCAAAGTAATCCAAAAACGATTGGCGTAGCTGGTTTCCGGTGATCATGCTTCCATCAGTCTTCTTCGATTGAATAATGCAATAGGTCAAAAATCACTTTGCTGTCGTAGCCGCGGCGCTGCAAGTAAGCCGCGGCGCGCTGCTGGGTCCTCGGCTCTCTTAGATTTTCGCCTTTGAAACGTTTCGCTAAAAACCGCTTCGCGCTCGCGGCTTCGTCGACTTGATCGAAGGTTTCCTTGAGCGCCGATCGAATCAGGGCTTGACTCAAGCCCTTCTTTCTCAACTCTTGATCGATTCTTCTGGGGCCGTAGCCGCGGCCTTGGGCGCGCGCCAGCGCCCAGCTGCGGGCGAATGCATCGTCGTCGAGATAGTGAAATGAACGAAGTTTGTCGATTACCCGGTCTGCAGTGGCAGGCTGGCAACCCCTTCGGCGCAGGTACTGCCGCACTTCGACTTCGCTGCGCGAACGGTAGCCCAGGTACCGCAGTGCCGCCTGCAACGCATCCTCGGTCGAGCCGGACGCAGCGAGTTGGCCGCTATTTTTCTTAGGCGCCAGAATAAGCTTTGTAAACTACCTGCCTTTGCTCTTTTCTTTTTTGTCGCCGCCGGGCGCAGCATTGACGGTCGGAGCCTGGGGCGCCGGCCTTTTGATACCGGTCTTTTCCATCACCTTGGCCATGATCTCTTGTCCGGTTTCCGGGTGATCTTTTAAAAATTGCTTCGCGGCCTCGCGGCCCTGGCCGATACGCTCGCCGCCATAGGAATACCAGGCGCCGCTCTTTTCAATGGTCCCCGACTCGCTACCGAGGTCGACGATCTCGCCGTCGCGGGAAATGCCGGTGCCGTACAGTATATCGAATTCGGCTTCTTTGAACGGCGGCGCTACTTTGTTCTTCACGACTTTGACGCGAGTGCGCCCGCCGATCACGTTGTCGCCGTCTTTCAGCGCACCGATGCGGCGGATGTCCATGCGTACCGAGGCGTAAAACTTGAGCGCGTTGCCGCCGGTGGTGGTTTCTGGATTGCCGAACATCACGCCGATCTTCATGCGAATCTGGTTGATGAAGATGACCACGGTCTGAGACCGAGCGATCGTCGCCGTCAATTTTCGCAGCGCCTGCGACATCAGCCGCGCCTGCAGCCCCATGTGGGCGTCACCCATCTCGCCTTCGATCTCCGCCTTGGGCACGAGCGCGGCGACGGAATCGATGACTAGAACGTCAATGGCACCGCTGCGCACCAAGGTCTCGGCGATTTCCAGCGCTTGCTCGCCATGATCGGGCTGGGAGATCAACAGGTCGTCGGTGTTGACACCGAGTTTTTTCGCATAACCCAGGTCGAGCGCATGCTCCGCGTCGATATATGCGCCCATGCCCCCCTGTTTTTGGGCTTCCGCCACAATATGCAAAGCCAAGGTGGTCTTCCCGGAGGACTCAGGGCCGTAGATTTCAATGACTCGGCCGCGCGGCACGCCACCGATTCCCAGCGCCATATCGAGGCCGAGAGAACCCGTCGAGATGACCGGCAGATCCTTGGGGACGCCGGCTTCTCCAAGTTTCATGATGGCGCCTTTGCCAAACTGTCGCTCGATCTGGCTTACGGCGAGATCGATTGCTTTCTCTCGATTTACGTCCATCTCCTGCCTCCTTCACCTTAACCCATTATTCGTAGTGTAGCGCCACTGTTTTTAACCGACTGTAAACGGCCCCTTCGGGCTTGAGCACGCTCTGAAACAAGACGACCTGCTCGACCGTGGAGTGGCCAAATTCGCAGTCCCGCCACACTTCCAGTTCCTGCTTTAGCGTGCGCGGTGGACGGTCGAGTTGGCGCCAGCGGCCAATCGTCAGGTGTGGCGCAAAGTTTCTACTCTCCGGCGCGAAGCCAAGCGGCAGCAACGACAATTCCACACTTGCGGCCAGCGCCGCGAGCTGTTCCCCCATCAAACCGACCCACAAAATACGCGGTCTTCTCAGGTCGGGGAATACCCCTAAACCTTTAGCATTTATGGTGAAGCGCGGAAAGGGGCGGAGCGCGCCTGCGAGCGCCTCGCCAATGGCGTCGATTTGCCCCTCGGCGACGTCGCCGAGGAATTTCACCGTCAAGTGGAGGTTGGCCGCAGGCGACCAGCGCACGCCCCTGATCCGCGATTTGAGATCATCGATCGTTTGGCGGATTTTTTTGACGACTTCGGGGTCGAGCTCGATGGCAATGAAAGCGCGAACCACGGCCTTAATCGAGCAGGCTCAATCGCAGCCAGTTGAGCGCGGCTTGGGAGGCCGCCAGCACGATCCGCTCGCGGTCGCCGTGAAAATGAAAGTGACGAGCCTCGTGGGCGCCCGCCCGAGCGAGGCTGATCCAAACGGTGCCCACGGGTTTTTCCGGACTGCCTCCCGCAGGCCCGGCAATTCCAGTCACGCCAAGGCCGATGCTTGCACCAGTCTTTTTACGGATACCGCGCGACATCTCTAGCGCAGTGGACTCGCTTACCGCACCATGTTTTGCCAACGATGCCGATCTCACGCCGAGAAATTTTATCTTTGCCTCGTTGGCGTAAGTCACCGCGCCGCCGTAATAATAGGCTGAGCTTCCGGCGATGCGCGTTATCCGCCGGCTGATCAGCCCGCCTGTGCACGACTCAGCGAGCGCGAGCGTTTGCCGTTTGTGCAAGAGCAGTCGGCCGACAACTTCTTCGAGCGTAACGTCGCCTTCGGCGTACACATGCGAGCCGAGGATGAGCCGGATTTGTTCGCAAAGATCGGCAAATTTACGTTCTTGCCCTTTGCCGTTAACCGTGAGACGCAGGGTGAGATCCGGATAATGGGCGCGGAAAGAAAGTTTGCCTGCCTCGCCGAGATCGAGAGGTTTGACGAGATCGTCGAGCTTCGACTCGGTGAGGCCGCAGATTTTAAAAGATTGGGAGAATATTTGATGGTCTTTTTCCCGTTGGCTCGCGATCCATGGCATGACCGTAGCTTCGAACATCGCCCTCATTTCCTGTGGCACGCCCGATAGCCAGAGAAGACTCTTGCCCGCACCCAGAGCCACACAAAATCCCGGTGCGGTGCCGAGCGGATTATCGATAATTGTCGCCCCCTCGGGGAAAAGCGCTTGTTTCAAATTATTCGGCGTCCAAACAATGCCGCGCGCCTCAAAGCGTCTTCTAAGGCCGGTCGCGACGGATTCATCGGTGATCAGTTTTTTACCGAGGAATTTGGCGACGAGCTCGGTGGTCAGATCGTCAGCGGTAGGACCCAAGCCACCGGTGCCGATAATGAGATCGCCCAACTCCCGGGCCTGACGGAACGCCCACTGGAGCATTTCTCGATCGTCACCCACTTTCAAGACCGCGGCGACTTTGACGCCGAGGGCAAAGAGGCGATCTGCGACAAAAGCGGAATTAGTATCGATAACTTTGCCGGTAGTCAGTTCGTCGCCGGTACTTAAAATGACCGCGCTCCGAATCATGCCACGCCTGCGTACGCGACCAGCCGGAGGATGAGAAAGGTATATAGACCAGCCATGATATCGTCGAGGACAATCCCAACTCCGCCTGGCAAAGCTTCAAGTCGGGTTGCCGGAAACACTTTTGCAATATCAAAAAATCTGAACAAGATAAAAGCGAGAATCAATCCCCTCATACCTGTGCTGAGAAAATTGGCGAGTGCGAAACCGGCGATCTCGTCGATAACGATCATCGCTGGATCCTTTGTCGCGAGTATTCGCGCCGCACGATCCGCTAATCCGATGGCGATTAGTGTCAAGCCGACCAGCAAGAATATGGCCGCTGTCGAATGGCTGGTGGCCAAACGGTTAACCGCCAGCGATACAGGAACCGCGATCAATGTCCCCAGTGTACCCGGGAGATAAGGTGAAAAACCAACACCGCAGCCACTTGCCAAAAATAATATAAGCTTTGGTGCGATCCGTCCCATCGGGATTTTGCGAGTAATACTAGGTCGTCCTACGGTCGATGTTGGCAGCGCAACCGCGACGATGTTGTGACCAGCCGGCTGAATCCGACCAGAAGAAATGATGTGGCCAGAAAATCAAAAATCGTGTCGTGATTCTAAGATTGGGGCGACGATGGCTGAGGAGAAGAGGAAAGTTCGACTAAATAGGTGTGGGTCTGGTTTTCAAAAATTTTTCGTAAAGCCGGTTCAATGCTTTCCTCGGCCGGAAAGTCCACACTCAGCGGATCAATGAACTGCTGATCCTTGTAGAGCTCAAAATGGAGATGAGGGCCGGTGCTCCTACCTGTGGAGCCAACGTAGCCGATGATCTGTCCTTTGACAACTTGCGCTCCGCTGCGGATACCCGGTGCGAATCCTTGCAGATGGGCATAGCGGCTGGTGTAAGTTGAGTCATGCCTGATGTCGATCGCCTTGCCATAGCCGCCGTTCCAGCCGGCTTCGGTGATCACGCCGTCGCCCACCGCACGAACCGGAGTCCCTCGCTGGGCGGCAAAATCCACGCCCGTGTGGGGCAGATTGGTTTTCAATATCGGATGGAACCGAGACTCGGTAAAATGGGAGCTAATACTGGTAAATTCAAGAGGAAACCTCAGGAAAGATCGCGCCAAGCTTCTGCCCTCTAAGTTGTAGTAATTACCCTGTCCCTTTTGCTTTTCAAAATAGACGGCGGTGAGTTTCTGGCCTGCACTATTCAGTTCGGCAGCCAGGATTCGCATCACCGATTTACTCTCTTGACCTTTTCGGCTCCGCTGTTCGTAAAGAATTTTGTAGCTATCCCCCTTTTTTACCGCCTTCTCGACGTCTACGTCCCAGGTAAAGATATCCGCGAGCTGAGAGAGCAACTTGGGTTGAATGCCGGCTTTCCGCCCATCTTCGAACAACGAAGTTTCAACCTCGCCGCTGACGCTCTTTATTTCAACGTCAAACGGCTTCTCGCGCCGCTGAAACAGAATTCCTTTTAAGCTCTTCTCCCAAGCCAGGGTGTAGGAATCGTCTTGGTCTAGTTCAATCGCTTTGAGTTGCCCAGGAACGGCTCGTTTGGCTCGTGTTAAAGTCGGTTTGGCAAAATACAGATGAATTTCTCGCCCTGATGATAGGGGACGCCGACCGCTAACTCTTGTCAGGGAGCGTAACCAGGACTGTTTTTCGCTAGCTGACAGGCCGTAGCGGGCCAACACATCAGCGAATGTTTCTCCGCCGCGTACCCGATAAACGATGTGCTCCCTTTTTTCTAGCGGATCGACCGGCTCTGGGAGTGGGTAACGAAGCAATGTTCGGCGCGGCTGAGAATCGACGCGTTTTTGTGCTTTGGCGGTGGGCTGGTGGACTTTGCCCTTCGATGTTGGGGACTTACGAACCGTCTTCTGCTTAGCGGCGTGTACCTGGACGAGATTCATCGCGAGCATGGCGACGAATGTAACCAGCCATGATAA
>JBLMXG010000347.1:0-13726 GCA_050257635.1 Chloroflexota bacterium | reverse complement strand
CAGTGCAGTTGCTGCGCGCGCGCGAGCAGCAGATCGAGACCGCTGCCGCTTATGTGGAAGCGCTGCGCGACTATTGGCTCGCTCGGGCGGACCTGACGCAGCTCTTGAGCGGTCGATTGCCGGGCGGGGGCGGACGAGCGGGGGCGGCTCCTGCGGCGATGAACGGCACCCGAATTCAAGGGCGCAATCCGGAAGGGCATTAAGGAGACCTGTCGTGGCGGAAAAGATATCAAGGCGGCAAATCCTCGGCATCGGCGCAGCTACCTTGGCCAGCAGCGTCGCGCTATTGGGCAAAGAAAGTCAGGCGAAAACTGACGGCGGCGGATCATCGCAGTATCAGCCGTCACCGGCTCAGCCAAAATCGGGTGGACGGCTCTATTGGGAGAAGAGCTATAGCGGCGGACCGATCGACGTCAAACCTTTGCCTCCGGTTTTGCCCGGCAAGGGTTACCGGCCCGTCGTCGTTCCAAACGGCGCGGCATTGCCTTTCAAGATCGTCGATGGCGTCAAGGTATTTCATTTGATCGCCGAGGAAGTCGATCATGCTTTCGATGCCGGGTTGAAAGCGAAGTGCTGGGGATTCAATGGCCGGGTCAATAGCACGGTGATCGAAGCGGTCGAGGGCGAGCGCGTGCGCATCTATGTGACGAACCGGTTGGCGGTCGCGACATCCATCCATTGGCATGGGGTCAATCTTCCCAACGGCATGGACGGCGTCGGCGGCCTCACCCAGCCTTATATAAAATCGGGAGAAACTTTTAAATACGAATTCACGCTGCGGCAGTACGGTACGCAGATGTTCCACTCCCACCATGACGAGATGACGCAGATGGGGATGGGGATGATCGGCATGTTTATCATCCACCCGAGAAACCCGCGGCCCGAAGATCACGTGGACCGCGACTTCTCGCTGATGATCAGCGAATGGGCCATTCCGGCGGGGACATCCCGTCCCAATACGCTGGAGATGACCGACTTCAACGTGCTGACGATCAACGGCAAAGTATTTCCATCGACGGCGCCCTTGATCTGCAAAACCGGCGACAAAGTGCGCATTCGCTTGGGCAACCTCGGCGCAACTGACCACCACCCGATGCATATCCACGGGCATCATTTTCGCGTGACCGCGACGGACGGAGAGGAAATACCGTTGTCGGCGCAGTGGCCTGAAACGACGGTTCTGGTTGCCGTGGGACAAACGCGCAACATCGAGTTTATTCCCGATGCGCCCGGGGACTGGGCCTTTCACTGTCACATGACCCATCACGTGATGAATCAGATGGGCCATCAGTTTCCTAACATGGTCGGAGTTCAACCGAAGGGATTGGACGAACAACTTCGGCCGCTTCTGCCGGAGTATATGACCATGGGATCCACGGGAATGGACATGGGGAAAATGGCCGAGGTCATGCCCTATCCGCCCAATACGATTTCCATGAAAGGCGCTACGGGGCCGTTCGGGGATTACATCTCGATGGGAGGATTGTTCACGATCATCAAAGTGCGCGATCAATTGAAGAGCTACGACGAAGATCCGGGCTGGTACAAACATCCACCCGGAACGGTGGCGCTGAAGGCAACGGATAAAGAGCTGCACCGAGATGGTATCGATATCAGTTAACCGTCACGTGTTACCTATGTTTAACGGGATATTAACAAGACGACAACGCGCTTCGGAGCCGTACGCTATGGTCGAGCACTGGGGCGTTAAGGCGGTGTTGCCGGCAAAGCGCATCGATGATCAGGGGATGAGAATCGCCGTATTATGCTCGGCTCGGGACCGCCGTTATGGAATCAACCGCGGCGCTTCTCTCCGGCAGACAAATATACGGCGCCGAAGTACAACTCGCGAAACTCTACCGTCTCCGCGTAACGAGCCAGAGACTCCCAGGGATGGCGCGCCGCGAGGTCTAGCGATACGCCGAAGGGGCGTGTGATGGTTACGAAGAAGTCGATCAACCAAGACGGCCAGTGCTCCGGTAGTTTAAAGTCCAGGATTACGAATCGCTTGCGAGCTCCGAGGGCGGCGACACCGTTCCTGACAATCTGGTCATATTCAGGGACCAGCGTGAGAGCGAACGTGGATATTATCCCGTCGACGGGTTCCGGGAAGAGGTATGTGGCGGCATCTTGCCGAACCAATTCAACGTTGCTCCAGAAATTGCGCCGAGCGCGTTGGGCCGCTCGATCGAGCATCTCCGGTGTCAGATCGACGCCGATCAGTTTGCCTTCCGGACCGATGCAATCGATCAGTCCGCTGAAATTCAAACCCGTGCCACAACCAATTTCTATAACGGTATCGCCTCGCTTCAAATTGAGGGATTGGATGGCTGCCTTGCGGTAGGCGAATTCTCTGAAGCCGAGGAGATAATATGCGTTGGCGAAAAGGTCATAGAGGCGCGCCCGTTTTGCGTAGAGTTCTACGAGTGAGATTTTGTCGAGAGCCATAGAGCACAACTGCTTCCGGAACCCATGGCGACGAGGCGTAATGGTTTTATCTAGTTATCTTGCAATGATCCATTTCCGAGTTCGCTGCGGCCAGATCGACTTTGAGGCGCAGCTGATGCAATTTTCACAGGATTGCTTTGTTTTTTCAGTTTTAAGAACATCCCATGCTCAGGTTTGCGGTATTGCGAATATTTACCGAAAAGAGCCGATATAAGCGCGGCAATCTTTGGCATAATTCGTGCTGGACTAAGAGCTTAAGCATGAAACGCCGTCTTGTGAAAACTGCAGTTTTAGCGGTCGTGTCCGTGGTGCTTCTTTATTACAACGTCGCATGGGCGGTGTTGCATTGCCCGCATCAGCAAAGCGATTCACATGAAGCGGAGTTTTTCGAAACCGGCTCCCGTTTAGCGGAAGAGTCTTTTCCTCCTATCGGACGAAGCGAGGAATATGTTGAGTGTATCGGTCCGCAGTATCACACGGAAGTCCTGGCTGGTGCGCCGGCACAGTCTGAATTACTGCGATATGCAGACGGCGACACATCTTTCCAGGCGCCGGGTTTTCCGTTGAGGCATCCCGCAGCAGCAGATGCGTCGCTCGGCTCTAAAGTCGATTATTTCGCGGCACCTATCCCATCGATTTACTCGTCACGCTACCTTTCACTGTCCGTTCTTCGGTTCTAGCTTTTCCACCGCTCGCTTGGCTGTTTTTTAGCAGCCTTTGACTAAGTGTGTCCACAGATTGGGCCGACGTGCGACGTGAAAGAGCACGAGGATGTTGCAAAGGAACTGGAAAGTCGCACCTGTGAGCGTGATTGCCTTGACCGCAGCTCAGCGGCACTCAGGTTGAGGAATCTGAACGGAGCAAGCCGAGAGGAATGACGCGCAGGCGTTTCACAGGCGGATAGGTTCAATGGTGACGGGCGTTAATAAATTCGAAATCACGGAACGACGAGGAGAATCATTCATGAAATCATTAAAAGTTTTAATCGCAGGTTTGCTCCTGAGCAGCCTGCTGGGCGGTCATGAAGCTTTCGGTGCGGCTCTACCCGAGGGTACGCGAACGAACTCAGGCGGCGGTGTAACAGTGAGCGTGACGCCTCTGGACTCCACAGCGCAAGGAGATCTCCGATTCCAAATTGCCATGAACACGCATTCGGTTGCTCTTGACGGGTACGACTTAAAGAGCCTGGCCGTTCTGCGCGATGGCGCCGCGAATATCTATCACCCGACGAGCGTCGAGACTAAAGGCAGCGGACATCACCGGCAGGCGACGCTGACCTTCGGCAAGCCCAAAAACGGCGTCAAGCATATCGAGCTTGTGGTCAAAGGTGTCGCCGGGGTTCACGAACGGGTTTTTCAATGGGACCTGAAATAAAAGCGACCCAGTTGCGAACAGAAGCAGTGAGCAATTTGCCCTCCATGCATTACGGCGATCATAGAATGGCTTCTATGCTTCTAAAAAAAAAGGTGTCGTATGGAGTTCCTGCAGAACAACTGGTTTTGGATCCTTGTGTTGGTGTTATTCGTCGGTATGCACGCCTTTGGATACGGTTGCTGCGGGCACGGCGGACATGGGGGCCATGGCCATGACAAGAATAAACGTGATGATGCGTAACTGCACCGCTTGGGTGTTTGAATAGCCGTCGTCGGGAAGAGAGAGATCCGCCATGTGCCACTTATTGTTGTTATTGCCGGTCCTAGGACTTCCGCTGTTTTTAATATTGCCCTGGGAAGAGGCTCTGCCGCTCTACGTGGGGATTTGTATATTCGCTGCGGGATTCTACTGGTTGATTTGGCGGACCATGCGCAAGCCGGCGATGACGGGAATCGAAGGCGTGATAGGCGGCATCGGCACGATATTCCAGTGCACCAATCGAAAAACCAAGGTGCTCTACCGAGGCGAGATCTGGGATGTGGTCTGTAAAGAAAAAATGTCTTTGGGTGATCCGGTCGAGATCATCGGTTACGACCGAATGAAACTGGTTGTGCGTCGCCGTGACTGATCGACTGTCGCGGTCTTGAAGCGCGCAATCGATGGGGAGGGAAGCCGAGTATGAGCAGAATCGGAATGATCACAAAGGCGATGGCCGTCGGGCTCGGGGGAAGCGCGGCGCTTCTTAGCGTTTATTTTGTCGTACTCGTCGCGGTGTCCGGCTGGGAGTTCACGATCAGTCAATTTTTGGAATTTTGGTATTTCATCGTTTCCCTTGCCGCGGGCTTCGGCATCCAGATCGGGCTTTACAGTTACCTGCGCAATGCCGTCCGCAGCATGGACATGTCGGGAAAGGTCGTTGCCGTGTCGGGGACAACTTCCACGGCCGCCATGATTTCATGCTGTGCCCATTACTTGACCAACATAGCGCCGGTGCTTGGCGCCGCCGGCGCGATCGCTCTGGTAGCCCAGTATCAAATCGAATTGTTCTGGTTCGGCTTGGCGTGCAACCTCGCCGGTATCGTTTACATGGGAAATCGCGTCGTCCGATTCTCCCGAGCCCACGCAATGAGTTAGGGGCGAAGAATTTATGGCTGTGCTAGCTGCGGTTCGCAACAATACTAGGGTCGATGGAAAGGAGAGGAGAAATGCTCCAACTCAACAGTCTCGAAAGCTGGATCAACTTCACGGGCCATTATTGGCAGTCGGCGCCGCTCTGGATCCAAGGAGGGCCCTATAGCTGGGGCTGGGGAGCACACCCGATGATGTGGGGCGCATGGGGGATTGGCATGATGCTCATGATGCTTGTGTTTTGGGCGCTGGTGATCGTCGCGGTGGTCTTCGGTATGCGCTGGTTGGTGGGACAAGGGAAGGAAACGCGCAGCAACTCAGCGCTCGAAATCCTTCGCCAGCGGTACGCGCACGGGGAAATAAACAAGGAAGAGTTCGAATCGAAAAAAAAGGACTTGATCTAGTGTTCGATCGGAAAGGAAAACGGTTAGGGGTCTCATGGATCCTGGTCACTGCTGCGCTACTGTTACCGGTGGCCACCGCCGCCATCGCGCAGATGGGTCCCGAGCGCGGCCAAATGATGCGGGATCAGGGAATGAGTGATCTGCCGATGAAAGTTCCGCCGGCACCGACACCTTTCTACCGTGAACGAACGTTTCTGGTTCTGCTCGGCGCCGGCATCGCGGCATTTGGAATCATCGCCTATCGAGTCGGTCGATCACGCTGGAGAGGGAATAGTGCCCCGGCGGAGTTTGTAAGCGAAGCGGTTCTGGTCGTGGATTTAGTGGGTTCCACGCATCTCGCAACTCATTTCGGCGAAACGTTCGCTTTACGCGCGGCGGAGGTTTTACAAGAGCGAACATTAGCCTGGGCGCAAAACCGGGGGCTGCTGTTTGTGAAAAACACCGGTGATGGTTGCTTTATGACTTTCTCTACGGTTTTGGCTGCGTGCGAAACGGCGATCGCGCTGTTGAGAGATGTTATCAACCGGCCGCCCGATCTTGCGCCATTACCAGCACTCGAATTGCGCGCCGGGATCAGCTACGGCGAGATTCTTATGGATTCGGCCAGGGATCGGCATGCTTCGGCGATCAATAAGGCATTTCGGCTTGAAGGGCTGTCGCGCGAGAGCTTTGCACAAGTGGAAGGCGAAAACAGCAACGTGAGCGAAATCGCCGAACGTAACAGGATCTTCCTCGACGAAGAAGCGGCTCAAGAGCTGCAGAACCCGGGCAGTTCCACGGTTCCTTTACGTTTTCTCGGTTTCGCACGATTAAGAGGCTTTTCTGGATTGCACCGCGTGTATGAAGTGCTCTGGACATCGGTGGCTCCGACTGGTTCCGGGCGCGCAGAGCAAGAGGGAGGCGAAAGCAGGCTCCAATGAGACCTACAAGTCATCGCGCCAGAAGAGAATAAAAATGGCGGCGAATAAAATGGCGTCCATCCATCCGGGAAATGGCAAGGAACGTTCTGTGGAGCGGGATGTCTACCGGCGTGAACTTCTCAACTGGTTTCTTGGCACGAGTGGCGGAGCGTTGCTGATATCCATTCTTTACCCCGTGATGCGATACCTAGTGCCGCCGAGGGCGGAGGAGTCAACGGCTCGGACCGTGACCTTATCGATCAAACCCAAAGACATGAAACCCAACAGCGGGCAAATCTTCAGGTTTGGCAGCCAACCAGGGATCTTGATTCGAACACCAGGGGGCGATTTGAGGGCCTTTACGGCAATTTGTACCCATCTCGCTTGCATCGTTCAGTATCGGCCTGATCTGAGTCACATCTGGTGCGCATGCCATAACGGCCACTACGATCTCAATGGAAAAAACATCGCCGGGCCGCCTCCAAGACCGCTGGAATCGTATGTCGTGAACGTGCGAGGAGATCAAATTGTCGTGAGCAAGCATGCTTAAAAGCTATCTGGTCAAAAAGAGCTTTTGCAACGACGTATAATTGAAATTTTTGGTTTAAGTAAAAGGAGGAGACGAACATGGCGAAAGATCCGATCTGCGGCATGACAGTAGACGAAAACAAGGCGGTGGGTACCGCTGTCCATAAAGGGAAGACGTATTATTTCTGCTCGCCAGGCTGCAAAGCCAAGTTTGAGAAAGAGCCAGAGAAGTATGCGGAAACTTAGGCACCCGGCGGTCCGCTTCAAGGTCGGGATGGACCCGGGTCCAAGCACGGCCGGAGAGATTGGGGGAGAATTATGCCTTTCAATCGGGGTGCCCATTAACACCGCCCTTCCCGAAGAGACCGCCAAATTCATTCGGGAGGTGATTTGATGCTTCCACAAGTCGCGGTTGGGCGACACTGCTGTGCGCAATCGACCGATCCAAATAATTACCGTCCCTTGGTCGGTGATACTTTGGTCGACGAGTTGATGAACCTGGCAAAGTCGTTGGCGGGTGTGCGCATATGCGAAATCAATGCGACCGCTGCTGGCGGCGGCGTTGCAGAACTTCTCGGCGCCGAGATCCCGATCCTGGATGCCATGGGAGTTGACGCTGACTGGCGACTCATCCACGGCGACGCACCATTCTTCGAAGTGACGAAGGCGTTTCATAACGCTTTGCAAGGCGCAGATATCGAGCTCACAGAAACGATCAAGCAAACTTATCTCGATCGTGACCGTGCCTGCGCGGAATTGATTGAAGGCGTCTACGACGTATATATCGTCCATGATCCGCAACCTGCTGCTTTAAGGCACTTTGCCAAAGCGAACAACGCGCGATGGATCTGGCGCTGCCACATCGACAGCTCCGAGCCTAACCCTCATGTGTGGAATTTCCTAAAGCCTTTCATCGCGGAATACGACGCGTTGGTTTTCACGATGAAAGAGTTCTGTCCACCGGACCTTAAATCTGCCCGCACGGAATTTATTGCGCCGGCCATAGATCCCCTAAGTACTAAAAACATGGAGCTTCCCGAGGAGATATGTAAGCGAGTCATCGCCAATTCCGGCATCGATCTACATCGCCCTTTGCTGCTCCAGGTTTCGCGGTTTGATCCATGGAAGGACCCATTGGGAGTGATCAAGGCCTACCGACTCGCGAAAGAAAAGCAGCCGGAAATTCAATTGGCACTGATTGGAGCCATGGCGGGTGATGATCCGGAGGGCTGGCGCATGCTCGAAGCCATCAATGCAGAGTCGGCAAAGGATCGGGATATGTACGTATTCACCAATCTCACCGGAGTGGGAAACATGGAAGTGAATGCTTTTCAGCGCGGCGCCGACATCGTGATCCAAAAGTCGCTGAGAGAAGGATTCGGGCTGGTGGTCTCCGAAGCGTTGTGGAAGGGCCGGCCGGTGGTTGCCGGCAGAGCAGGCGGTATTCCGATGCAGTTTCCGGACGGATACGAGGACTATTTGGTTTCGGACGTCGAGGATTGTGCGAGAAAGGTGCTGAAGCTGCTTGAAGATTCCGAGGAACG
This sequence comes from Chloroflexota bacterium, assembly GCA_050257635.1. GTDB lineage: Bacteria > Desulfobacterota > Binatia > UBA9968 > UBA9968 > DP-20. The sequence continues at coordinate 5,401 of JBLMXG010000347.1, read as the reverse complement.
GAAAAAATTTGGGTACGCCGGGCCAGAAAAGGTCCGAAAGGAATTTTTGCTACCCCGGCTTATGCGCGATGAATTGAAATTAATTGCCGGGGTCCTAGGCGTCGTATCCCGTTAAGATGATACCTACGAAAGAACTAGCGACCAGTATTGTTTAACTTCTTGTCGGTTTGACGACATGACCGTTTTTGGAAACGGCACAGTCGTATGGCAGAGGTTATGAATCAGAAGCAAGAATATGCGCTAGCTCCCTCAAACGACGGTTCCTTTCGGAGTTGGCGCGGCCGACCCTATCGATTGGGAGCGACCTGGGATGGGAGCGGCGTCAACTTCGCCATTTTCAGCGAGCATGCCAGCGGAGTGGAACTCTGCCTCTTCGACCATAAAGATTCGCCCCAGCAAATTGCCGGGATTCCTATCAAAGAAAGAACCGATCTGGTTTGGCATGTTTATATTCCCGACTTACGACCTGGGCAACTCTACGGCTACCGAGTGCACGGGCCCTACGAGCCGCAGCAGGGACACCGCTTCAATCCTGCCAAGCTCGTCTTGGACCCTTACGGAAAAGCGATATCGGGAACGGTGCAGTGGAACGATGCGCTGTATGGTTACAGGATTAACCATGCCGATGCAGATTTGTCTAAGGATGATAGAGATAGCGCGCCATTCATCGCCAAAAGCGTAGTTGTCGATCCTGCCTTTGACTGGGAGGGAGACTCTGCTCCTCGAATTCCCTGGCACGAAACGATTATTTACGAAATTCACTTGAAAGGACTGACGGCCTGTCATCCGGGAGTACCCAAGAATCTTCGTGGGACGTATGCGGGCTTGGTTAGTCCGCCTGTTCTCGATTACTTGCGCTCGCTTGGTATCACCGCGGTCGAGCTAATGCCCGTCCATCACTCCGTCCCCGAGCGGCATTTGGTCGAGCGTGGCCTGACAAACTATTGGGGCTACAACTCCATCGGATTTTTTGCTCCTGACGCGCGCTATTCGAGCAGCGGGACGCTTGGCGAACAAGTCACCGAATTCAAGCAGATGGTCAAGATGCTGCATCGGGCTGGAATCGAGGTGATCCTCGATGTGGTTTACAACCATACCGCCGAGGGAAACCATTTGGGGCCGACGCTCTGTTTTCGAGGTGTCGATAACAGCGCGTACTATCGGCTCGCTTCCGACTCACGGTATTACGTCGATTACACGGGCTGCGGCAATACCCTCAACATGATTCACCCGCGCACGTTGCAGCTCATCATGGATAGCCTGCGCTACTGGGTGCTCGAGATGCACGTAGATGGTTTTCGCTTCGATCTGGCGGCAACTCTGGCGCGCGGGCTTCATGAAGTCGATCGGTTGGGAGCGTTTTTCGATATCATCCATCAGGACCCCGTGATCTCCCAAGTGAAGCTGATCGCGGAGCCCTGGGACCTTGGTGCAGGCGGATACCAAGTCGGGAACTTTCCCGTGGGCTGGGCTGAATGGAACGGAAAGTACCGCGACGCGATTAGAAAGTATTGGAGAGGCGATCGCGGGCTAGTGTCCGATGTCGCGTACCGTCTCACGGGATCGAGCGATCTCTATCAAAGCGATGGACGCCGGCCCTATGCCAGTATCAATTTTGTCACCTGTCACGACGGCTTCACGCTGGCCGACCTCGTCAGCTACAACGCCAAACACAATGAAGCGAACGGCGAAGGAAACCGAGATGGGACGGATGACAATCTTTCGTGGAATTGCGGCGTTGAAGGACCCTCGGACAATCCGTCGGTTTTAGCTTTGCGCGAACGCCAAATTCGCAATTTTTTAACGACGCTGTTTGTGTCCGAAGGGGTTCCCATGCTTTGCGCGGGGGACGAGGTTGAGCGAACGCAACGCGGCAACAACAACGCGTATTGTCAGGACAACGAGCTGTCCTGGTTCGACTGGCATATTGACCCACGGCGTCAACGCTTTCTCGAGTTCACCCGAAAGCTGATTCGATTGCGCCTTCAGCATCCGGAGTTGCATCGGCGCAAATTCTTTCAGGGGCGACCGTTGTGCGATGCGAGTATGAAAGATCTCGTGTGGTTTCGACCTGACGGCGGGGAAATGACTGATAGTGAATGGAGTGACACGACGCGCGAAGCCTTTGGTTACCGGCTCTGCGGCTTGGCCATGGACGAAGTCAACGACAAGGGCGAGCCGATTACGGACGACACCCTGTTGATTGTCTTTAACGGCGGCGTGGAGAAAGTTCAATTTGTGCTTCCGGATGCGCACCCGGGAAAGCGATGGGAGTTGCTTGTCGACACCGCCTCTACCGAGGAGGTAATGGATCCGCGCAAGTTTGATGTGGGGTCGAAGTTAGAACTGCTGGAGAGATCCATGATGCTGCTTCGCGCCTGTTAAAGGAATTCGTCAAGCGATGCGTTGACCACGATCTCTCTAACGAGCCGTGGCCAGAACCGCGGAGAAATCGATAAAGGAGTACCGGTCATGGAGCAAGAATCAGACATAGGGTTTTGGGAGCTGTCGATCATCATGGTCGTGATCGCCTCCTGGATTCTTTATCGGTACGTGGCTCCTAGAGGGTGGAGGGAGTGGAGCCGGGTAGGGCTCGTGCAGGCGTTTATCATCGCGCTCTACGCTGAAATGTACGGCTTCCCTTTGACCATCTACTTGCTGACGGGTTGGTTGGGAATCAATCTTCCATGGGCGCACGACACCGGACATCTCTGGGCTTATCTATTTGGTTGGGGCGAGCTGGGAGTGATGGTCGAGATGTTAGTGGGATACACATTTGTCTTTGCTGGGATCTCCCTACTCGCGGAAGGCTGGAGAGAGGTTTACTTAGCGACCAAGGAACAACAGTTGGCGACCGATAAGCTCTATGGGGTAGTGCGCCATCCGCAGTACACGGGTATTTTTCTTGCGATCTTTGGTCAACTGATTCACTGGCCGACCATACCTACGGTTATTTTGTTTCCGCTTATTGTTTGGGCGTATTACCGGCTGGCAAAAAGGGAGGAGGAACAGATGGTGCAAAAATTCGGTCCCGTCTATGGATCCTATCGGCGCAGTGTACCGATGTTTTTTCCCAGAAGAGGAGAGTGGAAGAAGCTGATGGCAGCCGGCCAATTTAGGGAGAGCGAGAGGAGTGGATTGCCAACGCCTCCCGACTCTCGACAGCGATAGTTGGAGATCTGGTGGGCGAGCATAATTTCTGGACAGGTCGAGCGGACGAGCGCCGTAGCTAGTCCGCGGATCCGGTGAGATGCGCATGATCCAATGACGAAGCAGAGGAGCTTGTTATGGGACGAAAGAATCGAGAGCGGAAACAGTTGAATCGACAGGGAAGGGATCGAAAGCCCAGGTCTCGATTGTCAGTGCGCTTCCTACTCCTGAGTGCCGTTGCGATAGGAGTCGTCGCGAGTTTGGTTTATGGCTACGGCTGGAATCCGTCAACGAGCGTATCGGATCAACAAAATGCAGTTCAGGACGACAATCCCGTACCTCTCTCCACCCGCGGGAAAACAATCTCGGGCTGGCATGATATGGCTAACCAGCCTTCGTACACTTACAAAACGCCGCCGCCGAAAGGCACGCCTCAGGCCGACGTAATCGTTACCCCGTCCAACCGTGATCTGGCTTCTGTGGGAAGCAAAGACGTGATCGATCTAAATTATGCAGTCATCAATCAGGGCACTCAGGATCTGATCGTTGATAGCATGAGTACGTCTTGCGGTTGCACGACGGCGGAGCTGAGCAACAACATAATTCCGCCGGGAACCAGGGCAGATCTCAAAGTGCGGTTCGACGTAGGATTCCACAGGGTGGAGCATGGTGAGCGAGTCGTGCGGATCGTGTGGATGAAGACCAACGACCCCGATACGCCCATTGCAACGGCGCGCTTAACGGCAACGATCCGATAACGGAAAGAGAGATCCATGCGCCGTTTCCAGATGTTGAGCCGATTATTGAGCGTGGGAGCAATTGTAGCCGCCCTCGTAACGCCTGTATTGGCGCAATCGAAGCCCGCTGAGAAGATCCATATATTCTTCAGTGCCGGCTGTGCCGATTGCTGGCCTTATGTTGAGAAACTGCTGCTGCCCGCGCTCAAGAAAAACGGCTTTACTGCCGAGCCGGTGATTCATGATTTCACCCGGCCTGGCGGCCGGCAGTTGTTGGCCGACCAGACCAAGGCGGTTGGCCTACCCCGTCGCATCGCCGACTCACTTTATACGTTCGCCCCTCGACCCGATGGGGGACTGTTGGTTGTGCTTGGGCATGTGCCGGGCTACCTATTGGAAGAACTGCTGGCGCGTCGGGATTTGCCGCGGAAGCTGGTCATCCAGCAGCCAAAGATGCATGGCGATCCCGAGGAGTATCTCCTCTGGCCCTTTGCCGGTGAAGTCCTGAGTTTCCCGATCAACACACCTTTGAGCGCGGCGCTGCCTTCATTGCCACCGACTTCCAGCCAGACAGTGCTGGATCCGGACGATGCCAACTTGGCGACGTTACTGCCTTCGGTCATCGTCACGGGTTTGCTCGATAGCGTCAATCCTTGTGCCTTCGCTGTTATCCTGCTTTTGCTGGCGTTCCTCTTCACGATCCGCAAGAGCCGCGTCCAGATCCTTGGCTTGGGAGCTATCTACGTCGGGGTGATCTTTCTGGTCTATTTCGCCATCGGCTTGGGCATCCTGAGCACAGTACGCCTTAGCGACGATCCGCATTTTGTCGCGCGCGTTGGAAGCTATTTGCTGATCGGGCTTGGTCTGCTGAACTTGATCGAATACCTATGGCCTGCGTTTCCCATCAAACTGCACATGCCGGCCGCCGCTCACAACAAAGTGCACCAGCTCCTCAAATTGGCGACGGTGCCAGCCACCGTCGGCATCGGCTTCATTGTCGGCCTGTGCACGTTTCCTTGCTCCGGCGGAATCTATGTCAGCATCATCACCCTTCTGAATGCCAAAACTACCTTGGGCTGGGGTTTGGCGTACCTGACGCTTTATAACATGCTTTTTATTCTGCCCTTGATTATTATCTTGCTGGTCGTCAGCAACCGTGTGGTAGCGAAACAAATGGCAACTTGGGAGCGAGAGCACGCGCTAGGCCTGCGTCTATGGTTTGGCGTGACCATGATCGGCCTGGGAGCGGCAATGTTGTGGGTGCTCATCCCGGGAGGAACAATATGAGACATCAGACGATGCTTGGAGAAAAAAAATTCTGGGCTAAATTGCGATTCCGTCGTTCGTTGTTGGTGCTGAGCCTCCTAGTCGTACTGCTCGGTGGGTGCGCCGGTAGGAAGCCTGAAATCTCGGTGGCCACGAAACGACATGACTTCGGTCTGATCAAACAAGGCGACGTTGTTACGGCTGAAATTGCAGTTCGCAATCTCGGAAATAGAGAATTGAAAATCGAG
>JBLMXG010000346.1:0-6690 GCA_050257635.1 Chloroflexota bacterium | reverse complement strand
GCGAAACGGCGGCAGCGGAACGAGATTTCTCGAAGCCGCCGTCGTCGGCTATGAAACCATTATCCGCGTCGGTTTGAGCATCGACGCGCCGAAACTTTTTGCCCGCGGCTGGTGGCCGAGCACGATCTGCGGCGCGTTTGGCATCGCCGCTGCCGGGGCGAAGTTTTTGAATTTTTCGCCGGAGAAAACCGTCCATGCCCTGGGAATAGCGGCGCTGCACGCCGGCGGGATGATCACCGGCGGCAACGAAGGCGCGACCGCGCGCCATTTAACATTTGGTCATGCGGCGAGAAATGGCGTCCTCGCGCTGCTGGCGGCGGAGCAGGGCTTTAGCGGACCGAAGCGCGCATTCGAAGATCCGCGCGGCTTCTGCCTGACGTTGTCGGCCGAGCCCAAATGGGAATTCCTGCAAAGCTTTGGGAAGTTTTATTTGCCGGAGGTCGCCTTCAAACCTTATCCCTGCGCACGCCAATTGCACGCGGGCGTCGAAGCGCTATTGAAAATCATGGGACAACTTTCAATGACGCCCGCAATGATCGGCGAGATTGAATTATCCCTGCCGGCGCAAAATGCCGCCATGATGGATCGTCCGACGATAATGGCGAGCCAGGCGGCGACGGTCGGCAGCGGGCAGTACGTCATGGCGGTAACGGCGCATCGGGGAAAGATGGATTTGGCGTCCTTCGATGGCGAATTTCTACAGAGCGTCGAAGTGCGTGCTTTGATGCGCAAGGTTAAAGTCAGAGCAAGCGCCGATCTCGATCGCCATTTTCCGAAATATTGGCCCGGCCGGGTCGCGGTGAGACTAGTCGACGGCCGAAATTGTTCCGAGCAAGTCATTATTCCGAAAGGCGAGAGCGGGAATCCCATGACCGCCGGTGAAGTAGAGGAAAAGTTTCTATCCTTGGCGGGGCCAGTGGTGGGAGAGAAAAAAGCGCGATCGGTGATGCGTAAAGTTTATATGCTGGACACGGGTGAATCATTGACATCGCTGTTCGATGCGCTCGAAGTGCCGACCGATTTCCTTCCCCCTTTAACGGGGGAAGGTTAGGATAGGGGTGCGAAAGACGGGTGCCGCGGCTCAGCGAAAATTAAGCACCCCTTCCTCAGTCCTTCCCCGTCGAGGGGAAGGAATAAGACTCCGCGGTGCGTGATTGAAGGACCGCGCCAGAGTCGGCTATAAGAGATCGAGCTGCAAGCGCCGGTTTTTAGATTTCGGAGGTTCAAATTATGACCACAGGTTCAACTCCAGGTTACGATCTGCTTTATGACATCATTCGCCGCCGTTCGAGTGTGCGCAAGTTGAAACCGGATCCGATACCGGACGGATACATCGAAAAAATTCTCGAAGCGGGACGCTGGGCGATGTCGGGCGCGAACTCGCAGCCCTGGGAATACATCGTCGTGAAGGATCCGAAAGTCAAAAAGGATCTGTTCCGCTGTTACTCGGAGGACAACACCGATTTCATTTACTGGATGGAGCAGCAGCGGGTCTTCGAACTGCGCCACCCGGCATACCAGATGACCGCCGATGAGGCGGTGGAACGACAGCGCCGCGGCGCCGGTTGGTCGGAAGCGCCGGCACTGATCGTGGTGGTCGGCGACGGCCGACGGCAATGGGGCACGGTGCAGGGCGCACACACTTTCGGTCGCGACCAGTCCCATCTCACCGACGGTTTGGCCAATACCTGCACGTTCATGCATTTGGCCGCGGTATCGCTCGGCCTTGCAACCCAGTGGGTGACGATTCACGTGCAGGAGCCGTTCAAGAGAGTGCTCGGCGTGCCGGACTTGATGATGCTGTACTTGATCATCCCGATCGGCTACCCCGCGGTACAGCCGTCCGAGGGCGTGCGCAGGCCGCTGGAGGAAATCGTTCATCACGATCATTATGAGCAGGAAAAATATATGAGCAATGAACGGGTCATTCAGTTTCTCTACGAGCTGCGCGGCAAGACGCTGCAGACCTATCGGCAGTCGTATGTGGGGAAGGATGAGCCGGGGAAAAAGTAAGGGGTGAAAGGTAAGAGGTTAGGGGTTTCGGTAAGAAGAACGCAGGAGAGCGAGTTTGCCGTGTCCGTTGATCCAATCACCGTCGAAATTATTCGCTGCGCCTTGAAGGCTGCCGCCAACGAAATGTCGGCGGTGCTTAAGCGCACCGCCTACAACATGATGATCTACGAGGTGCAGGACTATTGCGTGAGCATCGTCGATCACGCCGGGCGGACCATGTCGCAGAACGAAGGAGCCCTGCCGATTTTCCTCGCAGATCTCGGCGTCGCCGTGCAGGACGGCGTACAGCTATACGGCCTGGACAACATTCGTCCCGGCGACGTGTTTCTGGTCAATCATCCGGAGATTTGCGGCCAGCATCTCAATAACATGGTCGTGTACACGCCGTTTTTCTCGGACCGCAAGCTGCTTTGCTTTCTCGCCGTGCGCGCCCACTGGATCGATGTCGGCGGCGGCAGCACCGGTTTCGGATCGAGCAACACCCGAGATGTTTACGAAGAAGGGCTGCAGGTTCGCTCGGTCAAAATCTACAACGAAGGCCGGCCGAATAACGAAGTTCTCCGTTTGATCGAGGACAACATCCGTTTTCCCGAGTCTTCGCTCGGTGACCTGCGCGCTCAAATCGCCTGCTGCCGAACCGGCGAGGAGCGACTCGAACAGATCTGCCGCAAGTACGGCGGCAACGTATTTCTCGAAGCGGTCGAAACGATTTGGGATCACACCGATAAGCTCGTGCGCGAGGCGGTGCGGGCAATTCCCGACGGCGATTACGAGGCCTCGTCTTTTCTCGATGACGACGGCAGAGTCATGAACAAGACGATTCCGATCAAAGTGAAGGTCGCCGTGCGCGGCGACGAGCTGACCATCGATTTCTCGGAAGTCGCGGACCAAGTGCCGGGCTTTATCAACTGCGGCTCTTCCGGCGGCATGGCTGCGGCTAGGGTCGCGTTCAAGGCGCTGACCGCGCCGCAGCGCGAAGTCAACGAAGGCTCGTTCCGAGCGCTCAAAGTGATTTTGCCGCTAGGCAAACTACTCAGCGCGCGCCGGCCGGCGCCGATCGGCGGCTGGAGCCTGTCCCTGCCGACGGTGCTCGATACGATCTTGCGCGCGCTTGCGCCGGCGTTGCCTGACCGCGTGCCGGCGGCACATAAGGGCGACATGGGCGGCTACGCGATTTTCGGGATGAATTCCAAGACCGGCAGGCGCTATGTCTGCCAGAATATCATCGGCGGAGGCTGGGGCGGCCGGCCCTTCGAGGACGGCGTGTCTGCGGCTGTGTCGATGTGCCAGGGCGACGTGAAAAACACGCCCATCGAACTACAGGAGCTCTACTATCCGCTGCTCTACGAGTGCCACGCTTTCCGCACCGACAGCGGCGGCGCCGGCAAATATCGCGGCGGCATCGGCGTCGCAGTGAAAGTCACGCCGAGAGAGAATTGTTTCCTCAGCCGCAACACCGATCGGATTAAATGCCCGCCCTGGGGATTGGCCGGCGGCGCCGATGGAGCGGTGAACGAAACGCGCATCCGGCGCAACGGCAAAGAAGAAACGCTGCCGGGAAAATTCAGCCATCTGCTGGTTCAGCCCGGCGAGACCATAACTTTTTTAACCGCCGGCGGCGGCGGCTACGGCGAGCCCGCGGAGCGCGCGGCGGAAGCGGTGAAGCGGGACATCGAGCTCGGGTATATTTCCAAGGCACGGGCACGGGAGCAATATTCAGCCTCGTCGGAAATTTGTTCATGACGTGTCGTAACAAGAATTCAGCGGGCCGGGGGTACCATGGATCACAAAACTAAGACTCGACGATGGGCGACGGCGATTGGTTTGCTATTTCTTCAATGCGCGTTTTCGGCGTGGGGGCAGGGCAAGAAACCGGAGTCGCCGGGGGAAATCGCCGCCTACACCGGCGCGGACCGCGAGCAGCATTTGCTCGCCGGCGCCAAGGCCGAAGGCAAAGTCGTCTGGTACACGTCGCTCGCGGGCAGCTCGTACAAGGAGTTGGCGAAGGGCTTCGAAATAAAATACCCCAGCGTCAAAATCGAGCCCTATCGCGGCACCAGCTCGGACATCATGACCAAAATCACCGCCGAGGCGCAGGCCAGGCAGGTCATCGCCGATGCCATTGAGACCACGCTGCCGACCTTGCGCTACCTGCGCGAAAACAAACTGCTGGTGGCCTATGCGTCACCACATCTAGCCAAGTATCCGGCCCACACCAAGGAAGGCGCCGGCCGCGGACTGGTTTATTGGGCGATCGACCGGGAAACTTACATGGGCGTCGGTTACAACACCAACCTGATTCCGCAGTCGATCGTGCCCAAAAGCTACGGCGATCTTTTGAAGCCGGACCTCAAGGGCAAAATCGGCTTTGTCTCCAATGAAACCGGCACACGCACCCTCGGCGGAATACTGAAAGTCAAAGGCGAGGAGTTTGTCCGCAAGCTCAAAGCGCAGGAAATCAGCTTGTACGCGATTTCGGGGCGGGCGATGGCGGATCTGGTGATGTCGGGCGAGGTGGCATTGTCGCCGACGATCTTTCGCGATCACGCGCTCGAGGCCAAGGCCAAAGGCGCGCCGATCGATTGGGCGCCGATGGAGATCGTGCCCACCAACGCGGGCGGGGTCGCGCTGGTCGCGCAGGCGGCTCACCCGTATGCCGCCGCCCTCCTGGCTGATTTTCTACTCAGCCCCGAGGCGGCAAAAATTCTCGGCGACTTGGACTATGGCAGTCCGTTCAGGCCAGTGAGCTTCAAGCTCTGGTACCCCGAAGCCGGGCTGTCGACGGAGCAGTACGACAAGGCCGCCGAGAAATGGGACAAGCTGTTGCGCGAGATCGGCCGCAAGCCGCTCTGAACCATCAGCGATTTTTCGCTGATGAATCCGTCGAGCCGACGGGCCGCAAGTGACGACAGCGGCGCTAGTGCCGCGCTGCTTCGTCCGGATTGACGCCACTTCCCATGCGCGCGAGCGCGCTGTGGTGTCTGCCGTATAAAAAGTAGACCACGAGACCGACGAGCAGCCAGACAACCAAGCGCAGCCAGTTATCCACTGGCAGCGAAAACATCAACAGTAGACAAAGGACGATGCCGAGGATCGGGATCAACGGCACCAGCGGGCAACGAAAGGGCCGCGGCGAGAGCGGATCGATCCGGCGCATGATGAGCACGGCCGCGCAGACGATCATAAACGCCAGCAGGGTGCCGATGTTCACCAGCTCGGCCAGCACGCGCAGCGGCAAGAGCGCGCTCATCGTGCCGACCACGCAGCCGGTCAAGATCGTCGATTTCCAGGGCGTGCGAAAGCGCGGGTGCACGGAAGCAAAAAAGTATCTTGGCAAGAGGCCGTCTCGCGCCATGGCAAACATGATCCTGGGCGCGCTCAGCATGAGCACCATTAAAACCGAAGTGATGCCGGTCAAGGCGCCGAGCGAGATGAATCCATGGACCCAGGGCAGTCCGACTTCGCTGAAGGCTTTTGCCAGGGGCGCATCGATATCGATCTGTTGATAAGGGACCATGCCGGTCAAAACCGCGGCGACGACGATGTAAAGGATCGTGCACAACGTGAGCGAGGCGATGATGCCGATGGGCACGTCGCGGCTCGGATTGCGCGCTTCTTCGGCGTGAGTCGAAACCGAATCGAAGCCGATGTAGGCGTAAAACACAATCGCCGCGCCGGCCATCATGCCGAGAGGCTCACCGGCGGGTCCATGCTGGCCGAGAACAGCATGACCGAAGAATCCGATTCCCGAAAAGCCGTAGGGGGCGAAGGGACGCCAGTTTTGCGGGTCGATATAGAAGAATCCGACGACAATGATGAAGAGCACCACGGCGAGCTTGGCCACGACCATGAAAAGATTAAACGCCGCGCTCGCGCGGATACCGATAACCAGGATGATCGTGAGCGAGAGTGAAATGAGCAGCGCGGGTAGATCGACGACCGAACCAGTGGCGACGAAACGACCCAGCGCTGGATCAAAATCGAAGGGCGCGTTGGCGAAAAGCGCCGGCAACTTGACTCCCGCCAGGCCGACGAAGTCCGAAAAATAGTGCGACCAGCCGTGGGCCACGCTCGCCGCGCCTACGCCGTACTCCAATAATAGATCCCAACCGATGATCCAGGCGAACAGTTCGCCCAGCGTGGCGTAGGCGTAGGTGTACGCCGATCCCGCCACCGGAACCATCGACGCGAATTCGGCATAACAAAGCGCGGCCAAAGCGCAGGTGAAGCCGGCGACAACGAACGATAACATGACGGCCGCGCCCGCTTTGTCTTTGGCGACCACACCGATGATTACGAAAATGCCTGCGCCGATGATGGCGCCGACACCGAGGCTGCTGAGCTGCAGCGCGCTGAGCACCGGCCTCAGGGTGTGACCGCCGGCTTCCTTCAAAAGCAAGCTTTTCGGCTTTTTTGCCAGAAGCGGGCTGTGCTTTGCGGTCATAAGGCAGGCCAATTTACTTCGCGTGAATCGATTGCAAGATTTTGCGGCTGATTACCCGATCGACCAGCAAATCGCGCAAGATTTGGCGATAGCCGCGGTTTTAGAAATCGCCTCGCCAGATGAGCAAGCGGGCTCAACTCGTGATGTAGCGCTCGAGCTGTTCGATGATGAATTTTTGGTCCGCGATGATGGCTTTTACAAGGTCGCCTATGGAGATGATACCGATTAACCTC
>JBLMXG010000345.1:0-13692 GCA_050257635.1 Chloroflexota bacterium | reverse complement strand
TGTTTGCATGCGCCGCGCCAACGATCTGAGCGAGGACGGCGCGTTCATCGCTGCGCCGGAAGCGGGCAAGCATGATGATCAGCGTTTCGGCACGCATCAGGCGAGAGACGCTCATTACTTATTCAAAACCGTCGGTCTTGATTTGAATATCTTCTCGTCCGCCCTCAAGTTAAACACGCAGTATATGCATATGATCCATTTCAATCTGCTGCTGCGCCGCCCGACTACTTTGGAGGACGTTATTCACAGGATCGCTTCCAATCCCAGGATCGCGCTGACCAATAAGAAATCATCGGCGTCGGTGTTTTCCTTTGGACGCGACCACGGGCTCTTTGGCCGGATTCTCAACCAAACAGTCGTGGTGCGGCAAAGTCTCGCGTTAAGGGGTGACCGTGAGGTCATCGGCACTTGCTTCACGCCCCAGGACGGCAATTCTCTGTTGAGCAGCATCGCTGCGGCGCTTTGGTTTCTCGACCCCGGCTCCTATGAGAAAAAGCTCGAGACGCTGAGTCCGTGCTTTTTTAGCGAGATATAGGGAGCGGCCGTGCAATGAATGGCGCGGTGACAGAAAATGCAAAGCGGTGCGCTCGAAGCGCCCTCGCGTCAGTTTTTTTCATGTCTTGACCTAACCGCAAGTTCGATGCTGCTGGCCCTACTTTATCGCTGCGGTATGGTGGAAAACGCCATACGGTTAATTGACCATTGATCCCTCTTATCAGACAGTTGACCAGCAGAATTCCTTCGCGCCCAATCCCTTCCCGGATGAAGAGGCGCCATTATTTCTTTGTTAATAGGCGCTTAGTCAACTCGGCTACATCTGGTATGAGGTTTGCCCTTCGCTATGAGCGGGCTGCAGCGCGCCTGCTCCTGCGGAGGAAACGTCATGAAGCGAGTCAAAGTATTAATCGTAGATGACGATGCTAACTTTGCTGTGCTGATCGAAGCACGACTCAAAGCCGCCGGCTACGAAGCGATAACAGCCAACAGCGCGGCCGAGGCTTATCAGACGTTTGCGAGTTTCAAGCCCGATCTCGTGCTAACAGACATCGGCATCGGCGAGGAAAACGGCTTGGATCTGGTCAAGCGCATCAGAAGCCAGAGTGACAATATCAGGACGATTTATATGACTGGCGACCTGGCTCGCTACCACGCGGCGCTTGTTCAAGAAAAATTGTTGCATCATGTCGAAGTTATGGCGAAACCGTTCAATGGCAGTCAACTGATCGCCGTAGTGTCGGCGCAGACACGCAGTCAGCAGCAGGCAGGGTACGTGCGGCGCCGAATAACCGACGAAGTGGACAAGAAGAGTTCAGGCGTGGCACAAACGCTCAATTTCAAAAAACGCATGGTATAGATTCCGACGGTCTTCTAAGCCGATGAGTGGTGCACCGCTGATATAGTTTCCATAGGAAAGTATGGGAAAACCCTCTCCTCGATTTCTCCGGCGAATATTTCTAGGCCAACAAACCACAGTGCGAAAAATGCCGCGGAGCAATAGCTGCTGCTTTGGCAAATACGTGCTCGGTCGCAGCTCGATTCGAAGGAAGAGGGATCAAGAAATTACTTAAAGGAGGCCGCGATGCTCACTGTAATGCAAAAATGGACCCTGGGGTTGGTATTTTTCGGCATGTTCGCTTCAGCGTGCAGTTCGCCTCTAACAACCAGGGAACAGGGTGGACTGATTGGTGCGGGTTTAGGTGCGGGTAGCGGCGCCATCATCGGCAGCACGGTTGGCCACGCTGCCGTCGGTGCGCTGATCGGGGGACCGGTCGGACTGATCGCTGGCGCTTTGATCGGCGACCAACTCATGGGCCAAGAGTTCCGGCGAGATGAGCAGCAGCGCCAAATCGATCAAAATGCGGCTGAGCTCGAACGATTAAGGCGAGAGAATCAAAGACTGCGAGAAGAATCGCCGCGTTAACAAGTCTAGCTTCTGACGACCTCAATCCAACGACCGTCTGCGGCGTGATCTGATAAGAGAGCATGGTTTCTAGGATGCTCAAGAGTTCGCGCAGTGTTCTTCTGATAAGACAGCGAATGTTTGGCAAGCGAGCAAAGAGCAAACCGAAGATAAAACTTAGAGATCCAGCCACTCTTCGATTGAAACAGTCTTTCCACTGAGTGCGGCCATCGGGGCTTCGTGTCGTCGGCAGTCATGAACCGGTGGGTCAGCGGGTATTGAAATATATAGAAAAACCGCACCGTAACTCACGGCTTGGTTTTACCCCGTCCAAATCTTGTTTGTTATGCCACTAATCGACGAAAGCTCACCAGCGAGTTTGCGAAGGAGCCATGGCGCGTCGTACCAACTTGGTGGAGGGTCCTCCAATCAGGGGTACGTTTGCCGAAGATGACCGAGAGCATGCTATCGAGCGGATTTGCGGAAAGACCGGCGGGTTAGTTGTCGCTATAGGAACCGAAACTGTCAGGGAAAATCATGTATCGAATTAGGAAATTTCCTTCACACGTCAGACCGTATCTTGCGCAAAACTGTGAAAATCGCTGTATTCACAGGAGTCTCTTTCAGTCCGTACTTGGTACGAGACGTGCTTTTTGTTCGGTTGCTATATGAAGCAAGTGAGTTGGGCAGTGAAGAAATCGCCAAAAACTAAAATGAGTCAAGCTCATGGGTTGCAGCGATCTCCGACTAAGAAATTGCCCGGCCTATTTTTCATTTGTAAAATTTCCCTTCCGGAAAACTTCTACGGCCCGAGGGCGAGAGTCGAGTAATATCTGTTTGCCGATTCATTAGACTGTCAAGAGAGGAAAAGGTTCTCACTCAGCGACGGGACAAAGCCTAGAGCGAAATTTGGATCGAGCGCTTTCCCAAGCGATTGTCTATGGTCATTGATGTCGAGAGGAGGTCCTAGGTGCGGCAGAGTCGGGTCGCAATCAAGTCTTAAGGCAAGTGCAGGAGGAACCGAGATGAGCGCGTCTAAGCGAGCGAAACGGTGTCTTTGGTTCAGCGCGCACCGGTTATCAAATCATTGGGGAGCATAAATAAAATCAACTCCAAGCGACGGGACACTCCCGCTCCCGAGCCTCCACCAACCGAACTTTCGCGAGAGCCGGTTCGCCCATCCATCCTTGTAGTCGACGACGAAGAAAATTTTCTAAAGCTGCTCCATTGGTTTCTCACTCAGCGCGGCTACGATGTCGCCACCGCGGCGAGCGCCGACGACGCGTTATCTCTGCTTAACGGTCGTGCGTTTAGCGTTGCCTTGCTCGATGTCAAACTTGGGACCGGAGACGGCATCCACCTGCTGGACCAATTGACTCAACGCTCGCCCGACCTTAAGGTTATCATGATGACGGCGTATCCTACGGCCGGGTCGATCAAGCAAGCATTCGACAAAGGGGCAGTTCGCTACCTGACCAAACCGGTTGATTTGCCGGAGCTGGCAGAGGCGATAAAGCTGCTTTCCTAAAGTGGCACGATGTGTTGACCTTCGGCCCATGTGCAATTCTTTTTCTCGAGCGCGTGGCCGATAAACTGATGGTGTCAAGGCTCAAAATTGTAAACGGTGTCCAGTGCTTCCATGGCTTGGCGATTCGGATTGCGATGAGATTCTCGGGCGTCGGCTCAACCATTTAAATATTTTCATGACATCCCTGCTACCCAAATGGAATAGCTGGTTTACACGTCCGCTCTCGATGCATTCTTTCTTGACCCGCTTGATTATCGGCGCTCTCGGTCCACTGTTGATTTTCTCGATCTTCATCATGATTCTCTTTGCGCGCCAAGAACAGGGCAATCGAAGGCGCAGCCTCGAAGACACGACCCGCGCTCTGGCGCTCGCGATCGATCAAGAAATTGAATCGTCCATCACCAATCTCGAAGCACTGGCCACTTCCGAGCCGTTGGACGTGGGCGCCGTAAAGGTTTTCCGCGCGGCCGCTGCGCGGATTCTGCGCACTCAAAATAGCTGGAAAAGGCTGACTTTGTTTGACCCAAATGGCCAAGCGCTCATGAGCATTGCGAAGCCGCTGGTGCAGGACTCGGAGGGCATAAGCCGCGAAAATCTCGACGCTGTCATGCGAACCCGGCTGCCCGTGATCAGCGATTTTCCCGGACCCGAGTCGTCCGAAAGCGGCATCAATATTTATGTGCCGGTCGTGCGGGAAGGAACGATCATTTACATTTTGAGCGCGGCGATCGAGCCGCGTGTTTTCACCGAGATTCTAACGCGGCAGAAAGTCCCAAAAGAATGGCTCGGCACGCTGTTCGACACCAAGCGCATCATTATCGCGCGCACTCGCGAGGCAAGGAAATTCATCGGTCAACCGGTTGGGTCCATGCTCGCGAAGACCAACACGCTGGCCAGCGAACAATTTCTAAGTGGTGTGACCGAGGACGGGGTAAGCGGCTATGCCGCGATCAGTCGCTCACAGCGCTCGGGTTGGTTCGTGGCCTTGACCGTGCCGAGCTCGGAAATGAACGCAATTCTCTACGGTTCAGTGGCCACGGTGGGCGTGGGCGGTTTAATGCTCCTGCTACTCGGTCTCGGCGTGGCCGTTGTGTTCGCCCGGCAGGCTTCGGGCTCTATTGCAGCGCTTTCAACCGCGGCTCACGCTTTGGGACGAGGCCAGTCACTGGCATTCCCAGAGACGTCTCCTATCGCGGAGCTTCATGAGCTGGCGCGCGAAATGGAGCGGGCCGGTCAACTTCTACAGGAGCGCGAGAGTGAACGAGACCGTGTCGAAATCGAGTTGCGCAAACAGGAAGAATATCTGCAACGGCAAGCCGATCTTCTTAACTTGGCCAACGAGGCGATCTTCGCTCAGACCCTGGATGGCCGAATCAGTTACTGGAACCGCGGTGCGGAAAAGCTTTACGGTTATACACAGCAAGAGGTCGTCGGCTTCATGAGCCATGACTTGCTCACTACGGAGTTTCCAAACGGACGAGAAAGTTTTCAAACGGCACTGATCGAGTCCGGCGAGTGGAGCGGTGAATTGAAGCAAACAACGAAGTCCGGCAAGCGCATCGAAGTGGAAAGCCGCTTCAAATTGATCGAAGACCGAAAGGGCACGCGGATCATTTTAGAATGCAATCGCGATATCAGCGACCGCAAGCGTGCGGCTCGTAATCTTTCAACAGAGCACGCCGTGACGCTGGCATTAGCGGAATCGGATTCGCCCGAGACCGCGTGGTCGAAGATCCTGGAAGTGATCGGTGCGGGATTGGACTGGCGTCTGGGTGCGCTCTGGTTGGTTAACAAAAAAAGCCAATGGATCGAATGCGTAGAGATCTGGAGTCGTGCGGGCGGGCGTTGCGCCGCCGAAGGCGAGCGCCCAAAGCTGGGCCGTGGAGCGGGCGTTCCCGGTCAAGTATGGGCCGATGAGCGACCTTTGTGGATAACGGATCTCTCAAAGCAGAATACCTTCCAGGCATCGCTATCAAGCGCGGAAGTCTTCCGCGCCGCTTTTGCGTTTCCAATTAGAATGCGCAGCGAAATTCTCGGGGTCATCGAACTCTACGATGGTGTGGCGCGCGAACTCGACGAGGATTTGAAGAGGATGGTACGCGCTCTCGGCAGGGAAATCGGCCAGTTTATCGAACGTATGAGAGCAGAAGCGGCCTTGCGGCAAAGCGAAGAGCATTTACGCAATCAAGCGCAACAATTGGAACAGCAACTGTTGGCCTCCGGCCGCTTGGTTGCGGTCGGCGAACTCACCGCGTCCATGGCGCATGAATTCAACAACCCTCTGGGAATTATCCTGGGCTTTGCCCAGGGGCTGCTGGCCAATATGGCTTCCTCCGATCCCCACTATCACCATGTTCAAATCATCGTCGAGGAGGCGAATCGATGCGAAAAGCTGGTCCAGGAATTGTTGGAATTCGGCCGGCCGAAGAGCACTGATTTCGCGCCGACCGATGTCGAACAGATCATCCGTAAGACTGTGGATTTGGTGCAGACTCACGCCGGCAAAAATCATGTTGAGACGATCGTCCAGATTGACCAGCCGCTGCCGCGGATCTACGCGGATGCGCAGCAACTGCAGCAGGTGTTATTGAATTTATCATTAAATGCGGTGGACGCGATGCAGAAAGGAGGTAGCTTGACGCTCGGGGCAGCTGTGAATTCCAACGATCAAATCACAATCACTGTCGCCGACACTGGCATCGGCATAGACGCCGATACCTTGCCGAGGATTTTCCAACCCTTTTTTACGTCCAAAAAACGCCGTGGTTTGGGGTTGGGGCTGCCGATCTGTGATCGCATTGTGAAATCTCATGGAGGCACCCTTGAAGTTGCAAGTGAGCCAGGCCACGGAACCACTTTTAAAATCCACTTGTTTTTGACGCCCCCAGCGACCGACTAACAACAATCGTTTGCGAGCATTCATAACAGCGTACTGGTTCGATCACCTACGTTCCAGGAGGAAAATCCCTTCAGATTTCAAAAAACCCTTCACCATGGCTTGCTATGACCGCTGTCGCGGAAGCGGAAAGTGTTGAGAAAACGTTGAATTGCCAAATTTCAGGCAGTTGGCATGCACATTGGTTGACTAACGTCTATTAGTTCGAGAGGTGGCTTTCCAGCGGGGCACGGTGGTCAAAATTAATCGCGGGTAGCCTACATCCGGTTGGTCACGGTGGAGAGTGATCGTCGCAGCAGGCGTTTAGCGTCAATCGGCCGACTTTGGTGTTTGACGGCCACTGCTTTCTGATTTTGACTCGTTTGTTATCTTGATTGGCCGATGAGGAGAGGCCTAATCGACGGTCCCAGTTTGATTCGCTTCGACGCCTATTACTGCCCTTTTTCGGTGTCGGTGGAGCCTACGAAAAAGCACGATGCCATCAAAAACGATAGAGGGAAACCTCATGTCAATCGCGAGACTTTTAGTAGTGGACGATGATCAAAACTTGCTCGAACTTGCAAAGACCAAATTGGCTGCAGCGAACTACGAAGTCGCGGTTGCTTCTGACGGTGAAGAAGCCTTAAAACTCGCCAAATCCGGCGATTTTGACCTTGCCATCGTGGATCTCCGTCTTGCCGATCAGGATGGTATGACGGTCATGGAGAGCCTGCACAGTCTCGATCCGGGGATGCCGGTCATTATCCTTACGGGACATGCGAGCGTCGAGGGTGCGGTGGAGGCAATGACGCGAGGCGCGTATACCTATCTGACGAAACCCTTCGATCCCCATGAGTTGCTTTTGCAGGTCAACAGGGCCCTCGACACGTTCAAGCTTGCGTCGGAAAACCAAAGGCTGCGCGGACTGCTTAGAGAGAAGTATGATTTTGCCAACATCGTCGCGAAGAGTGAGAACATGCAGAGAGTGCTGGAGGCCGTGTCGCGTATCGCCAAGACCGACTCGACTGTTTACATTCACGGCGAAAGCGGTACGGGGAAGGAATTGATCGCCAAGGCGATCCATCTACAAAGCAACCGCAAGGACGCTCCTTTCATTGCTATCAATTGTGCCGCCATTCCGGAAACCCTTCTCGAAAGCGAGCTATTCGGGCATGAGAAAGGGGCTTTTACCGGAGCCGTGCGAAGTACCAAGGGGCTTTTTACTCAAGCCAACACCGGCACGTTGTTTCTGGACGAAATTGGCGACATGCCGCTTTCGGTGCAGGTCAAGCTCCTGCGCGCCCTAGAAGAGCGGCAGTTTTATCCCGTGGGGGGAGAAAAGCCCGTCCAAGTCGATGTCAGAATCGTCGTCGCGACGAAAAAAGATCTCGTCGAGGAAGTAAAACAAGGGCGATTTCGCGAGGATCTTTTTTACCGGATCCATGTCATTCCGATAATTTTACCGCCCTTGAAAGAACGTGCCGAAGACATCCCCTATCTGGTCGAACACCTGTTAAAAAAGATCTCGAGCCAGATGAAGAAAGAAGTCGTTGGCCTGGCGCCCAAAGCGATGGAAAAGCTGATGCAACACGACTGGCCGGGGAACGTGCGGGAACTGGAGAACACGCTGGAGTTTGCGGTTACCATGACCCAGCAAAATGTCGTGACCGAGGATTTGATCTTGCAAGTCAAGGCGCCGACGAATCTCGCTAGTAACGGCGACTCGGCCCGGTCTCACTTCCTGCCCACCCGTGAGACTCAGAAATCACTGAAAGAGGCGCGGGCCGAATTTGAAAAAGACTACCTGATTCGAGTTTTAGAACTTTGCGGCGGCAAGGCTTCCCGAGCGGCAGAAGTGGCCGGGAAATATCGAGCGGATTTCTACGACCTTCTGAAAAAGCACGAGATCAGAATCGCGGACTTTAAGAAAGTCGACTGATTTTCTTTGCAACAATGGCCAAGCAAATATCCCACTCAGCAGCCTTCCTATTAGCCAAGTGACTCGCTTACGCCCGGTATCTGCGTATGGCTATGGAATCCGGGTCCGATGGTAATGCTTCCGGTTAGTCGCAGAATCGAGGCATGCGGACACTCGCGAGAGCGCTAGACACACGCGTTTTTTCCCCCTAACGAAGCTTGGAAGTTTTAAGCCGCTCTAATCACCGAAGTCGAGATGCCTTCGGTTTTGAGATTTACGGGTGTGCGACTGAGACGAGGATTACCCGTGAAACACCGATTTGCTCTCCTGCCCTGTACTCCGCATAATCAAGAAATCTATGCTTGAGGTTGACGGTTCGCTCTATTCGGGTAGCGGCACTATCGTACGTCAAGCGGTGGCGTTCGCAGCGCTGACGGGAACTCATATCCATCTTTTCAATGTTAGGGTGAAACGGCCCAAGCCAGGATTGCGCCGCCAACACGCTCAAGCTATCGAAGCCGTTCGGCAGCTCGTGGGCGGAACGACCGACGGTGTGATGGTAGGAGCAGGAGAGTTTGTCTTCCGTCCGGGGAAGCCAACGGGTAGCCGGAACTTTTCATGGGATATCGGTTCCGCCGGTTCCACCACGGCTTTGGCACTCGCGGCGCTGCCGGTGTTGGCGTTCACTTCCGTTCCCGTCGCCATCGACTTGCGCGGCGGCCTTTTTCAAGACTTTGCGCCTTCGTTTTACCATCTCGAACATGTACTGTTGCCGCTGTGCAAAGGTATGGGGTTCGATGTCAGTGTCCGCATGGATCGGCCCGGTTATGTCCCCAGCGGTCAGGGAATTTGGCATCTCACTGCGACACCCGTCCAGAGCACTCTCCGTCCCTTGAGGTTGGAGACACCGGGCACAGTTGACAGAATCTGGGGCATTGCGCTCTCGTCGCGACTCAAAGAGCAATCGGTTAGCGAGCGGATGGCCGGGTCGGCAAAACATGCCTTGAAAAAAGCCGGTTACGACGCCGACATTCAGGTGCACTACGACGACAGCGCGCTGCAGGCGGGAGCCGGGCTGGCGGTCTTTGCCGACCTGAATGGTGGCGCGCGGATCGGTTCCGACCGGGCGGGCGCGCCGGGCCGGCGTTCGGAGGCTATCGGTAAATATGTCGCGCGCCAGCTGCTGGAAGATTTAAGAACCGGCGCAACCCTCGACCGCTACGCCAGTGACCAAATAATTCCATTGGCCGCGCTGGCCGCCGGTGAAAGCCGATTTCGTATCCCTCGCGTCACGGAGCACATCGAAAGCAACGCGTGGCTCAGCCGCGAATTCTTGGGCGCTGAAGTCGAATTAGCGGGGCATGAGCTTGTAGTGAAAGGGGTGGGCTTTCGCGCGAGAGCGGATTAGCCAAATGCCGTTTCCCGATTGCGAGGAGAGAATTCAATAGAGGCCGTTGCAGAGAATCGGCAATTGAACTGCGCCACGATTCAAAAGGTGGGTAGTGGTTCGGTTTGGAAAAGATCTCTCACTTTGTTCGAGATGACAATTCCTTATTTGGTCATTCCGAGTGAAAAGCGGAATCCTTCCCGGAATTAAAACCTACGGTACGCGGAAAGTGAATTATCATCTACGCTTTGATGGTTCACTGTTGTGAAAGAAAGTCAGCAACTTCGCGTTGCCGGCGCCGGTGTATCGCGGCCGAAGAATCCTGATAGGGATGAGCGAACTCCGGTTCTTGAAGGATCCGGGAGCCGCGCGCCCGTGCAACATGAATCAACTCGTCCATTTGCCTCGGTGCAACGACCGAGTCCCGGCCGCCGGAAATGAGCATCACCCGAGCGCCATCGTTCGGTAAGTGGCGCACCGGATCGTACCGTTCCGGACAGCCGAGATCGGAAATGCGCGCCGGCGAGGAATCGATCACAAGGCGCGAGTACAGATTTGTTTTTCCCACCGCGTTGAGCAAGATGACTCCGCCCATGGAAATGCCGTATAGAAGACGCTCCCCGTAGCCGAGCGTATTCAGATGACCGATGATTTCGGCGTAATCGTCGACAATCGCTGCCAGTCGGCTCTTTCCCTGGGAAACTCCATAGCCGCGGTAGTCAAAAACGTAGACGTCCGCGCCGTCGTCGCGAAAGCCTTGCAAGTCCGCAATCAGACGATCGGCGATCATCGCGTTGCCTTGCGCGACCAGGAGATAAGCCTTGGGATTTTTCGCGGCGAGTTTGTAACCGCCCAAGGTAATTCCGTCTCGAGTCTTGAATTTGACTAGCTCGACGCCGGCAACATTCCTGACGCTTTGAGGATCGGCTTTGCCCGCCAGGGTATGCCATAGCCAAAACATAAAGGGCTCGCGAAAAGCGCCGCAGACGGCTGCTTCGACGTCCGTTGCTTTTACTGAAGGCATCGAGTTTTCCGTCATCGCGAATGCGGGCGCCCCAAGCAAAACAGGCAGCGCGAAACCGATCATGATTACGTGTCGCACAGCCTTCACCCGGCGTTGTTTTCGACCGTGATGCGCGGCACGCGGTGCGAGATGCCGGTGACGATCTCATAGTTGATCGTGCCGAGCTTCGCTGCCAGCTCGTCGGCGCTGACTTCCTCACTGCCCTGGCGGCCGATGATCACCGCCTCGTCGCCCACTTTTACTTGACCGCGGAGCGCCGTGACGTCGATCAGACTCATATCCATGGTGACGCGGCCGACCTGGGGACAGCGCGCGCCATGGAGCAGGACCTCGACTCGTCCGGAGAGATTCCGACTCAGGCCGTCGCCATAGCCGATAGGCAGCGTGGCAATCAGCGAAGGTCTTTGCGTGTGAAAGGCATGGCCGTAGCTCAGGCCGATGCCGGCGGCAACTTCCTTGAGAAAGATGACTTGAGTTTTCAGTTCCAAAACCGGCTTGAGCTCGCGGGCCACGGGATGGGCGATGGCCGCCGGCTGAAGGCCATAGAGCGCTATGCCGGGGCGCACAGCATCAAAGTGGGAATCGGGCAGAGCAAAAATCGCGGCGCTGTTCGCCATGTGATAGATCCCGATTCTGGAGCCTTTGGTCGCTTCAACGAGCCGGCGAAAGCGGTCGAGTTGCGCGACAGAATAACTCTTGTCCGTTTCGTCGGCGCGCGGAAAGTGGCTCATGAGGCCGCGAACTTCTATCGAGGGAAAAGCTCGGCAGCGATCGAGAAAGGCGGCGAGTTCGTCGGGGCGGATGCCAAGACGTCCCATGCCGGTATCGACTTTGACGTGCACGGGGATACGTTTGCCGAATCTTCCTCCCACGGTCGCGAGCGCCTCGACCATTTCGAGCGTGCACACCACCGGCTGGCAGTCGTAAGCCACCAGCGCTTCGCTGTGCTGCGGCAGTGTCGCCGATAGAATGATAAAGGTCGCGCGGCTCCCGCAGTCGATCAACGCGATCGCTTCCTCCACGTCGGCTACACACAGAGTATGGCAGCCCAACCGTATCAGGTGCGCAGCGACCATCGCGGCGTCATGGCCATAGGCATTGGCCTTGAGCACGGGCCAAACCTGAGATCCACCCGCCTGCTTTTGCAATAACCGGAAGTTGTGCGTCAAACGATCGAGATGAATGAACGCCTGGGTCAAGCGACGCACGGTGCGATCAACGATGGGCATAGCGGATCGTGGCTTCGGAATTCGATTGCAACTTGCGCGCTGCGCGCACGGCTCTTTTCTTTACATACTCCGAAGTCATTGCGGTTAAAAGCGCGCCGTAATTCACTGCAAAAGACAATTCGTCGCCGACCTTGAGCATGCCTGCCGCCGCGCTGGTGTCGACGATCAAGTAACTGCTCGAAGCGCCGAGAATCTTGAGGCGCGCGTCGCGTGGCGTGAGGCCTTCAATGTTGATTTCCTCGCGGCCAATGTTGACCAGAGCGCGCTCGATCTCGCCGCGGTTTTCGAAAGCGGTCAGATGGCCGAAGGCATCTTCGCTCCGCTCGCCCAGCGGCGCCGATGGCTTGCGCTTGAGCTCGAGGATCTCGGCGTGGAGGCTGAAGGCGTCTTGAAAAGTATCGGGCCACGGTCGGCGATGGGTGGTCTCGCGGCCGAGCAGGATCGCCTCGCCGATGCGCGCTTGATTGATGCGCGCCGACATTCGTCCCGCGGCGATCAAGTTCAGGCCGCTCGAATTGGCTCCCGAGACCCGGTCGAGCTTGAAGCCGAAAATTCTTTCGACGTCGTTGGCGAGCTCACCGAGCCGGCGCATATTTTCTTCGCTCGGCATGACGCCGCCGAAACAGGCGAGGTTGGTGCCCAAGCCCGTGACGCGAATGCCGGGGAGCCGAACGGTTTCGCGCATGAAGTTTGTGAGCTCTCGCGGCCACAACCCCTCGCGCAAATCGCCGAGATCGACCATGACGATAACGTCGTGGCGCCGGCCACGCTTTTGGGCGGCGCGGGAAAGGGCGGCGAGGGTTGAGATCTCCGAGTTGAGACTGACATCGACCGATTCGACGACTTCCGCGGCTTCGGAGGGCGACGGCAAACGTAACAGCATGGTGGGCGCATCGACGCCAGCGTCTTTGAGCCTGTGGATATTCTCCAGTTGCGATTCGCCGAGCGCAACCACGCCGCCGCGGCGCATGGCCTGGCCGACCTCAGGGTGGCCGCAGGTGCACTTGGTTACACCCACGACTTCCATGCCGTGCGCTTGGCACAATCCAACGACCGTGCGCGCGTTATGCTCGATCTTGTCGAGATCGATCAGTACGTAGGGATGGGACATAGCTTACGCTTTTTCCTGTTCCTGAAGCTTGCGCACGACGAAGCTGGCGACATCGCGTCCCTTGGTGCCGCGGCCAAACCCCGCGTCCATGCCGCACGCGCGGGCGATCTCGTCAGTGATCTGCGTGCCGCCGGCGATGAGAATCAGTCGCTCGCGAACGCCGCGCTGGCGAGCGAGCTCATCCAAACGCTGCATGTGTTGTCTGTGCACGTCGGCGTGGGTGACGATCGTCGAAATCAAGACGACGGGAGCGCTGGCCTGGAGCGCTTCGTCGAGCAGGCGCTCCGGTGAGACCGACGTGCCGAGGAAATGGCAGTGAAAGCCGTATTTCTCGATGCCGCCATGCTTGATGTCGAGGATCTCGCGAATGCCGACCGAATGCTCGTCTTCACCGACCGTCGCGGCGATGACGTGGATAGCGCGCGGGCGCGCCCAGCCTTCGATCTCGACGTCGGCCAGCGGTTCGGTGCGCGCGCTCAGCGGGATTTCATCAATGTCGATGGCGACGTCCAGGACGCCTTTGATTTCAAAGACGCTCCCCTCGGCTGGATGCAATAGCCGGCGGCTGATGATTTGCGGATTCTTAAGCGACATGCGTTTCGCCATTTCCATTGCAGCGGCCTCTGCCAACCGTGGGCTTGCCGGGACGAACAGTGTGACGCAGGCTATCCCGTCGCCATGCTTTTCCACCTCTGGGCGCAAAACTCCGGCGGCTTGCTC
>JBLMXG010000344.1:0-83936 GCA_050257635.1 Chloroflexota bacterium | reverse complement strand
TTTTCAACGGGGTGTGCGGTATCGCAAGATTGAGGAGGACCGGCGTGAATACGACCGGATGGAGGTGAACTTTCCGGTTAAGTTCCGCGGCGAGAATTTAACCGGGGAGGGGATACTGCTCAATCTTTCGATGGATGGCTGCAGTTTCAAAGCTAACAGTCAACTCAGACTGGGGATGATTCTGCAAATCGACCTGGAGATCTCGGCTGATTTAGCCCCGGTAATTGTCGACGCCGCACTGGTGCGCAACGTCAACAGCAGCAGTGTCGGCGTCGAGTTTCTGCGCTGGCGGGACGGCGAGCGGGAGCGCTTGCAACTTCTCGTCAGAGGGATGCTCATCGGTCGTGGGGTGCAAAGCGAAGTCATGAGAAAGGCCTCGTGAGCTTCTTCTCGCGATGCTCGTCTAAGTAGAGGTTTCTGGGCTATTCCCAATCTCTTTCACGATGAAACCCCGATTCAATTCGGGGTTCGGATTTGCATCTACGCTACATCGAACGTGATTCCCTGAATTGTGTCCGGATGAATTCTTCGACCGAGACCCGCGTCTGCTATCATCGCGCCCGCTGAAGATTTGCCAACAACGTAAACCGCCGCGACGCGACCATGTGTGGATCTATATTCGCTCCTGAGGAATGAATCTCGTGGCTTTTCGGAGCCATCTGAGAGAAGACGTCGATCCCTCGGAATTCGCCACGGGCAGCTTGTTTCGGTCCTGACCTTGGATTAAGGGGCATGCTCTGCAACATGCCAATGGTCCAAAACGCACAACGCCCAAGCCGGATGGCTTGGGCGTTGGCGGGAGGTCGCAGCGTGAGACCCTCTCACACTGCCGGGGTTAGCGGGTAGAAAGTTTGTGCCGCACTTCATCGGCGTCGGAGACATCGATGCGCCGGTCCGTCTGAGCGCCGATTCGATCGATATCCGAGTGGTCTCGACCGGTGTGCTCGAGCGCTTCACGCACCTGCCGCTGTACGATCCGGCGTCGGTATGCTTGCGGCGCCGGACTGAACGAGTCCTGGCCTCGCCGCCTATGGCGCGGGACACAATAGGACGAATCATTACTACCATCAGCGGTTTCCTGGCACGCCGGATCTTCGGGAAAAAGCTCCGCATCATAACCCACATGCATGGGGGTGACGAAAAGGTCGCGAGCGGCGCCCATCGGAGGCATGACGGGACGACGCCCGCGACCTGGGACGACTTCCGGCCGAGGTTCGATGGGCCGGAAGACGCCAAGACTGTGAAATTCTTCGGAAGAAACGGGTTCGGCGGCGCAGGGACCGCACCGGTGCATATGCCCGGCGTATTGAGTCGTCAGAGCCGAGCCTAACACCATCGCGCTTTGCCCGCTGCGCCGGTCGGCAGGCGGGGGCAGTAAGAAGCTATGTGACGTGAAATTTGTCATCGTCGGGTTTAAGTGCGTCCAGACGCGATAATACTCACTCATTAAACCTTAGACGGCGCCGGGCAAAAAAGGTTCCCAACAATTGAGCGGTGGGGCACGCTTGGTCCGGTGGCGACTCAGTAAGCCAGCACCAGCGACTGTCTTGACGGAGTAGCGAAGGGTTAAGTAGAGTAAGTTATTATTGGCGCAAGGAAGCATCCAATCAACTAAAAACCAAAGCTCGTAACCAGGGAAGGAGGCAAGGTCATGTTTGTCTGTTTGTCCCCCGGAGGTCAGTCGCTCACTCAGGGCGAGACTGCAAAAGATAAATTACTCGTCGGCACGGTCCATGGTATCTTTGCATTTCAAAAACGCGGCAGCTCTTGGGAGGGCCAGGGGACCATGGTCCCTGGAAAACACTTTAGCTCGATCATCTTCGAGCCCACGACCAAGACGTTGTTCGGCGGAACCTACAGCTGTGAGATTTATGCCAGCAGCGACCTCGGCAAGAGCTGGGAGCGGCGCGATAGCGGCTTCGGCGACAAGGAGATTTACTCGCTGGCGACCCAAGCGGTAAACGGCAAGCCGCGCGTCTACGCAGGCACACAGCCGGCGCATTTGTACTACAGCGACGATCTCGGCAAGAGCTGGACCGAGCTGCCGGGGCTGCGCCAGGTGCCCGGTGTCGAGAAATGGACTTTCCCCGGCCCGCCGCACCAGGCCCATGCGAAGAGCATCACGTTTCATCCGAAAGACCCGAACATCATCCACGTTGCCGTGGAAGTCGGCGGCTTTTTGCGCAGCACCGACGGCGGCAAGAGCTGGACGACCGTAGACAACATCAACCCGGACGCCCATCGGGTGCTGATCCCGACCAACGATCCGAGCAAACTTTACGGCACCGCGCCGACGACCAATTGTGGCCCGGAAACACCGGCGGGTTTTTGCGTCAGCAGCGATGGCGGCACGAGCTGGAAGAGCATGACGCCGCGCGATTTTAGAATCGGCTACGTCGATCCGTTCTTTGTCCATCCAGTTGATCCGAATTTGCTGTTCGTTGCCGGTGCGAAAACCGGACCGGGCACATGGCGAAAACTGCACACCGCCGACGCGCGCATCGCGCGCAGCCGCGACGGCGGCAAAACCTGGGAGATGTTGACCGGCGGTTTGCCCGATCATATCCGAGCCAACATCGAGGGCATGGCAATGGATGTGTGGAACGGCGGCTATGCGCTGTTCGCCGGCACCACCGATGGCGAGGTGTTTTACAGCGAAGACGAGGGCAATCACTGGCAGACGATCATCAAGGGCATCGGCCCGGTGTCGAAGTCGCACCACTACCATAACCTGTCCCTCGACGAACAGGCCGCGCATCACTAATCACCGCGAACGATCTAGGCAATCAAAAGGGGCACGGCATACCGTGCCCCTTTTTTAACTTTTACCCCGGCACCTTGGCGCATTTGCGGGAAAATATCCTTTCTCCGGACTCGGATTATCTCCCGCCAAGGCGCAAAGGCGCAAAGTTTCCGAAAACGTTTCTAATCGGAACTTACTTTTCGTCGGTCAACCTTTGAGAATCCTAAGCCCGCACTTTAAAAAACTTAAAGCAGCGATTTTCAAGGTCGCGCATTGATCCCTCGTTTCTTTAAAAGGACGTGGGTGTCAAGCAGCAGCCGCACCGTTCACCGCCTCCCATTGAAGGCGTGGAGTAGCTATTTAGGCAAAGGCGCGTCGAAGTTTTTCTTGATGCGAATCTTACCGCGCATGCTGCCTGGCTGGGTTACGGTGGCTTTCGCTACTAACTGTCTCTTGACTCGATGGATCTTAACCTTAATCATAGTGGACGAAGATTAGTCCGCAAGTCAGGGATCGTCAAACCGTAAGAGTGATCTCACTTTGCGCCTTCGCGCCTTTGCGGGAAAAAACCCTTCCGATTGGCCTAACTCCTAATTTTTCACGTGCTCTGGCGATCTAAAGCCGTTCCTTGACGCTCGGCAACGACCTGGCGTAAAAGCTAGCTGTCCGATCTCGGTCTATTTAATGGCAACCACCAGAAAAAAAGGCACGAAGAAATCCAAGGCAACGTCGCGGTTATCGCGTGGAAAGAAGGTCCGTCCAAGCCAACAACCTGAAGGCGTTGAATCTTTGCAGCGTGAGCTTACCGAGGCGTTGAAGCGGGAGGCGGCGACGGGCGAGATTTTGCGCATGATCGCGCGCTCGCCGGGCGATCTTCAGAAGGTGATGGATGCCATTGCCGAGAAAGCGGCGCGGTTGTGCGACGCCGACGATGCCTTGGTCCGCCGATTGGAAGGCGACCGGTATTATTCTGTTTCGCACTTCGGCTCGATTCCGATCGCAACCGCACTGGGCGCGGATAGTTTGCTGGATCGCTCGACTCCCGCCGGCCGGGCGGTGGTCGATCGGAAAACGATCCATGTTCCAGATCTCCGGGCAGCGGCGAAAGAGTTTCCCGGGGCGCGGATACGCGGTCTCACCGTTGGTGTCCGAACCGCTTTGGCGGCCCCGCTGCTCCGAGACGGCCAACCGATCGGGTCCATTCACATTCGCCGGACGAAAGTTCGCCCTTTCACTGACACTCAAATCAAGCTCCTCGAAACTTTTGCCGACCAGGCGGTGATCGCCATCGAGAACGCACGGTTGTTCAACGATCGGGAGACGCGCAGCCGTGATCTCGCCGCGCTGCAAGATGTCACCGCCGCTGCCAGCCAATCGCTGGATATCAATCCCGTACTCGATGAAGTGGTTAAAAAGATCACAGAAATCTTTCATTTCGACGGGGTGCGGATCTTCATCTACGATCCCAGGTCAGAATTGCTGAATTTGATGGCGTTGCACGGGTTGCCCGATGTCGTGTCGTCCAGGGCTTTTCAACGCGGCCAGGGCAACACGGGTTGGGTCGCTGAGACCGGAGAATGTCTGATTTTTGAAGACACCCGAACCGATCCGCGATACGCGCAATTGAGCCAAACTCGGCGCAACCAACAAAGCGGCTCACACTTTCTAGCGTTATTTCCGATCAAATCGAAAGAGAAATTTCTTGGTACGGTTAACTGTGTCGGTATTGAGCCGCGCAAACTGTTACCGGAGGAAATCCGCCTGATTGAGTCGATGTGCAATCAGATCGCAGTTGCCGTCGAGAACATCCGATTGTTCGAGCGGCTCAAAAACCAAAGTTCGGAGTTGGAAAGGAGCAATTCGGAACTCCGCGAAGCGCTGGAGCAGCAAACTGCCACGAGTGAGATTCTCCGAGTCATTGCCAGCTCGCCGAATGATCTGCAGCCGGTGTTTCAGACAATCCTCGATAATGCGGTTCGTTTGTGCGAAGCGCATACCGGCGCGGTGTTCAGATTCGATGGCGAGATGTTTCGGGTGGTCGTCGCGAACAACGTTTCACCCGCTTTGCGGGCCTATATCGAAAGCACACCGATTCCACCAGGCCGAGAGAGCGCTTTGCGCCGAGTAGGGCTCGAAAAACGGCCGGTTCACATTCCGGACATGTTGGCCGACCCCGAGTGTAAAGTTCCAGAGTCCTACAGAGAAGAAGGCATGCGGACAAACCTCGCGGTGCCGTTGCTCAAAGAAAGTAGTCTCATCGGAGCAATCGCAATTCACCGTACCGAGGTGCGTCCGTTCACGGATCAGCAGATCAGGTTGCTTGAAACTTTTGCCTCTCAGGCCGTCATCGCTATCGAGAACGTGCGGTTGTTCCAAGAATTAAAAGAATCGTTGGAACAGCAAACGGCGACGAGCGAAATCTTGGGCGTGATCGCCAGCTCGCCGACGGATATCCAGCCAGTGCTTACCGCCGTGACCGAAAATGCCGCACGGCTCTGCGAAGCAAACGACGCACAAATCCGGCTTGTGAAAGGAAATATTCTAGAACAGGTAGCATCGCATGGCGCAATGCCCGCTACCGAGAGCCGCGCCATCAGCCGTAGGTTCGTCGGTGGGCGCGCGATTATTGAAAAGCGGACGATTCACGTCCATGACCTCGATGCGTTGCGGGAAACTGAATATCCTGAGACGCCAATTCACGGGAATCGCACGGCCCTTGCGGTTCCTTTGCTGCGAGAAGGTGAACCGATTGGAGTAGTTAACATTCGCCGCCAGGAGGTACGCCCTTTCACCGAGAAGCAAATCAAACTACTTGAAACGTTCGCTGCTCAATCCGTGATCGCCATCGAGAACGTCCGGTTGTTCAAGGAATTGCAGGATCGCAATCGTGAGTTGACCGAGGCCCTGGAGCAGCAAACGGCGACAGGCGAGGTTCTGCGGGTGATCGCGAGCTCGCCGACGGAGTTACTACCCGTGCTGGACGCCGTGGCGGAAAGCGCGGCGCGGTTATGCGACTCGAAAGACGCACAGATTTATCGGGTCGACGGCGACATGATGTGCAAGGTGGCCCGTTACGGCACCGTGGCGGATGGAATTCCGCTAGGTAGCACCAGAAGAATCAGTCGCGGCTCGAACAGCGGAAGAGCGATTGTCGACCGTCAGCCTGTACATATCCACGACATGCTCGCGGAGAGTGAGGACGAATTTCCGGATGTGTGGCACGCCGCGCGTCAGGAGCGATTGCGCACGGTCCTCGCGGTACCCTTGATGCGCGAGGATAACCCGATCGGCGCGATTCTTCTCCGAAGGGTCGAGCTCCGACCGTTTACGGAAAAGCAGATATCGTTGCTCAAGACATTCGCCGATCAAGCCGTGATCGCCATTGAGAATGTGCGGCTGTTCAACGAACTCAAGGAATCGCTGGAGCAGCAAACCGCGACCAGTGAAATTTTGGGCGTGATCGCCAGCTCGCCGACAGACATTCAGCCGGTGCTGGACGCGGTTGCCGCGAACGCCGCGCGAGTATGCGGTGCGGATGATGCAGTCATTCGCCTCATCGAAGAGGACGCGTTGATTATACGTGCCCATTACGGGCCGTTCGAACCCGA
Source organism: Chloroflexota bacterium (assembly GCA_050257635.1). Lineage (GTDB taxonomy): Bacteria > Desulfobacterota > Binatia > UBA9968 > UBA9968 > DP-20. The sequence goes on along the minus strand of JBLMXG010000344.1, from coordinate 77,585 downwards.
AGCAGCGCCGAGACCGATCGACCGTCGCTCCGTCGTCGGCCGTGCCGTGGTTGACCGCCAACTCATTCACATTGACGATGTAATGCCGCTAACTGCGACCGAGTTCCCCGAAGCGCAGCTCAGCACGGAACGGGGCGGTATCCGCACCGTTCTCGCCGCGCCACTGCAACGCGAAGGCATTCCGATCGGGGCTATCTTTATTCGTCGCACTGTAGTTAAACCGTTCACCGATAAACAAATTGCTCTGCTCAAGACCTTTGCCGACCAAGCCGTGATCGCTATTGAGAACGTCCGGCTGTTCAAAGAGATCCAGGAGCGCAACGCGGAATTACGCGAGGCCCTCGAGTACCAAACGGCCACCTCTGAGGTGCTTAGCATCATCAGCCGGTCGCCCACCGACGTGCAGCCCGTCCTCGATGCCATCGTCGAGAGCGCCGCACGCGTTTGCGGAATCGATGACGTCCTGCTGCGACTCCATGATGGGGAGGCTATGGTTTTGCGGGCTCATTGTGGTCCGATGCTTACGACCCGCGCGGAGGTCAGGATTGATGCACCCGAATTTCGCTGGATCCTCGAACATGGCGCGCTCCACATTCCGGACGTCCGGGCGCAGGATGATTTCCCAATGTTGGGTTCCGGCTGGAACTTTCGAACATTCTTGGCTGCTCCTCTTCGTCAGCACGGGAAACTCATCGGAACAGTGACTGCACGCCGCACCGAGGTGCGCCCTTTCACCCCGGCACAAATCAAGCTCCTTGAAACCTTCGCCGATCAGGCGGTCATCGCCATCGAGAACGTCCGTCTATTTAATGAGCTCAAGGAAGCACTTGAGCAGCAAACTGCCACCAGTGAAATTCTCGGTGTCATCGCCGGCTCGCCGACGGACATCCAGCCGGTGCTCGGAGCGGTTGCAAAGAACGCTGCGCGCCTGTGTGATGCGAGTGACGCACACGTTCTCGTGGTCGATGGCGATCGACTGGTACCCACAGCGGCCTTTGGGCCAATGCCGCTACATTTTCCGGGTGAGGGGCTGCCAGTCAGTCGTACATTGGTTGGCGGTCGGTCGGTTATCGAACGCCAAACCATTCATGTTCATGACATGGCCGCTGAACCTGACACCGAGTTTCCTGATTCTAAGCAACTCCAGACGCTTGAGGGTTTTCGGACCATTCTTGCCACCCCGCTACTTCGCGAAGGGACTCCTTTAGGGTCAATTGTTATTCGCCGCAAGGAGGCTCGTCCCTTCGCCGAAAAGCAGATCCAGCTGCTCAAAACGTTCGCCGATCAGGCCGTGATCGCCATCGAGAACGTCCGACTGTTCAAAGAGATCCAGGCCCGCAACGCGGAACTACGCGAGGCCCTCGAGTACCAAACGGCCACCTCCGAGGTGCTTAGCATCATCAGCCGGTCGCCCACGGACGTGCAGCCCGTGCTCGATGCGATCGTCGAGAGCGCGGCAAAAGTTTGCGGGGTCGATGACGTTGTTCTGCGGCTCAAAGAGATCGACGTAATGGTGCCGCAGGCGCATTTTGGTTCTATACGTATTGGCCGCGTCGATATCCGTAGCGACGAACCGCAGTTTCGCTGGGTGAGCGAGCATGGCACGCTCCACATCTCCGATGTGCGCGCACAGACTGATTTCCCAATGTTAGGCTCCGCAGGTGTCTCGCGCACCTATCTGGCTGCTCCGCTTCGCCAGCGAGGGGAACTCGTGGGAGTACTGGCTGCTCGTCGCACGGAGGTGTGTCCCTTCACGCCGGCGCAGATCAAACTACTTGAAACTTTCGCTGACCAGGCGGTCATCGCCATCGAGAACGTCCGGCTGTTCAACGAGCTCAAAGAGTCGCTGGAGCAACAAACCGCGACGAGTGAAATTCTCGGCGTCATCGCCAGCTCGCCGACGGATATTCAGCCGGTGTTGGATGCAGTAGTGCAAAATGCGGCAAGGCTTTGTGACGCGAAAGACGCTGTGTTCTTTCGTGTGGATGGTGAGATGCTCTGTCGAGCGGCGGCCTATGGTTCGATGCCGGGGGCACAATTACGGCGGCCTATTACTAGCGGTTCAGTTCCTGGACGAGCCGTCCTTGACAGGCGAACGACCCACGTTCGTGACGTTTCAGAGGCAGAAGCGGAAAGCGAATTTCCGGACACGAAGAGAAATCAGCAGGTCACAGGTACTCGAACTATCCTTGCCACACCCCTGCTTCGAGAGGGAATTTCTGTCGGAGTCATCACGGTTCGCCGGGCGGAAGTGCGTCCTTTCACCGACAAACAGATCGGCCTTCTCGAAACCTTCGCCGCTCAGGCCGTGATTGCCATCGAGAACGTTCGGCTGTTTAAAGAGATCCAGGAGCGCAATGCAGAACTACGCGAGGCCCTGGAGCACCAGACCGCAACGGCCGAGGTGCTCAGCATCATCAGCCGCTCGCCCACGAACGTGCAGCCGGTGCTCGACGCGATCGTCGAGAGTGCGGCCCGGGTTTGCGGGATCGATGACGTGCATTTACGGCTGCGTGAAGCGAGCAGCATGATCGTCCGAGCGCACTTCGGTCACGTGCCGATGGGGCCTGCCGAAATTGGTATTGACGCGCCAGCAATTCGCGCCGTGCGCGAGCGTGGCACGCTTCATCTCCCGGATATCCGTGCTCAAAACGACATCGAATTGGTCTCTCCGGGACCGCTGCGCACTTTTTTAAGCGTGCCGCTCCGTCAGCAGGACGATGTCATCGGAGCGCTGACCGCCCGTCGGATCGAGGTGCACCCCTTTACACCGGCACAGATCAAACTGCTGGAAACCTTCGCTGAGCAAGCGGTGATCGCCATTGAGAACGTTCGGCTATTCAACGAACTGAAAGAATTGCTGGAGCAGCAGACCGCGACGAGTCAGATCCTCGGTGTCATTGCCAGATCGCCGACCGATATTCAGCCGGTGTTGGATACGGTCGCGGAGAGCGCTGCGCGATTGTGCGAAGCGAATGATGCTGCAATTTGGCGTACCGACGGCGATAAGTATTTTCCTGTGGCGTCGTACGGCCCGCTCCCGATTACTCGGGCTGAGGAAATCAGACCAATGAATCGCCTGGGACCCGTGGGTAGATCCATGATCGACCGGGAAACTATTCACCTCCACGACTTATCCAGTCCAGAGGTCCAGGCGGAGTTTCCGTCGGCGCGGGCTATTTATGAAAATCTCGGAGTCCGCACCGATCTTGTGACACCACTGCTTCGCGAAGGAACTGCGATCGGAGCGATTCATATCCGTCGGACGGAAGTTAGTCCCTTCTCTGAAAAGCAAATCGCGCTACTCAAAACCTTTGCCGATCAGGCCGTGATCGCTATTGAGAATGTGCGGCTGTTCAAAGAATTGCAGGAGCGCAATTCAGAGCTGCGCGAGGCACTGGAGCATCAGACGGCAACGTCCGAGGTGCTCGGCATCATCAGCCGTTCGCCCACCGACGTGCAGCCCGTCCTCGATGCCATCGTCGAGAGCGCCGCACGGGTTTGTGGAATTGATGACGTAGTTTTACGTTTGCGCGAGGCCGACATGTTAGCGGTGCGTGCTCATTTTGGTTCCATACCTCCTGGCCGCCCCCAGATTAGCGTCGATGAGGTACAGTATCGCTGGATTCGCGAGCATGGTGCACTTCATATTCCCGATCTCCAAGCGCAAAATGATTTTCCTGGTTTGGGTACCGTCGGCAATCGCACATATTTAGCAGTTCCCCTTCTCCAACAAAAAGATCTCATCGGTGTCTTGGCGGCGCGCCGCATGGATGTCCACGCATTCACGCCGACGCAGATCAAGCTCCTACAAACCTTTGCCGATCAGGCGGTGATCGCCATTGAAAACGTGCGCTTGTTCAATGAGCTGAAGGAATCTTTGGAGCAGCAGACTGCCACAAGTCAAATCCTCGGTGTCATCGCCAGCTCGCCGACGGATACCCAACCAGTGCTGGAGATAGTTGCGGCTACAAGCGCACGGCTTTGCGAAGCTACGGATGCACAAATACGGCTCGTTGAAGGGGAGGGATCTAGATTGGTAGCGTCGTTCGGCTCGCGTCCCGCGCCTGACTACGTGGCCAGCAGTCAGAGAACTGCCGCCAATCGCTCATTTGTCGAACAACGAACAATCCATGTTCACGATCTTCGTACAGAATTGGACAGATTCCCGGACAGTCGTGGACTCGTTGAGTTGACCGGCACGAGAACTATTCTTAGCGTTCCAATGCTTCGGGAAGGAGCGCCAATTGGTCAAATCAACGTTAGGCGCACGGAAGTGCGCCCGTTCTCGGATAAACAAATAAAACTTCTTGAGACATTTGCCAGCCAGGCAGTCATTGCTATCGAGAACGTGCGGCTGTTCAAAGAACTCCAAGAGCGCAATTGCCAAATCACCGAGGCGCTGGAGCAACAGACGGCGACGAGCGAGATCCTGCGGGTGATCGCCAGCTCACCGACCGATATCCAGCCCGTGCTCGATGTGGTTGCGGAGAATGCCGCGCGGATTTGCGATGCAAACGATGCGCTGATTTATCGTCGGCTGGATGACCGGGTCAATCTTGCAGCCAAATTCGGCTCGATTCCAGTGCCGAGCGAGTCCCTGCAGATCAGCCGCGGCTTCGTGGGTGGCCGAGCCATGATCGACAGACGAACCGTTCATGTGCATGACGTTACGACTGAGATCGAGACGGAATATCCTATCGCAAGAGGTCTTCAGCAAGTCGCTCGGAGCCGGACGGTGCTGGGCACCCCGCTGTTGCGTCAGGGAGAACCTATTGGCTCCATCGTTATCCGCCGAACTGAGGTCCGTCCCTTTACCGAGAAGCAAATCAAACTTCTTGAGACTTTCTCGGACCAAGCGGTGATCGCCATCGAGAACGTGCGGCTGTTCCACGAGTTGCAAGAACGGACGCGTGAGTTGGTGGAGTCCGTCGAGGAGATGAAAGCGCTGAGCGAGGTTGGGCAAGCGGTGAGCTCGACGCTAGATCTGGAAACGGTGCTCGAAACCATTGTCGCGCGGGCGGTCGAATTGTCAGGAACGGATTGCGGCGTTATCTACGAATTCGACGAGGCGGTGCAGGAGTTTAACTTGCGGGCGAGTCATCGCATGGAAGCGGAGGCTGTGGAGGCTCTGCGTACAGCACGCATCCGGCTGGGTGAAGGTGCTACCGGCCAGGCCGCTAGCACGCGGGCCCCGGTGCAAATCCTCGATACGTTCGAGTTGCAGGATCGGGGAGTTTCAAGGGTGAGACCTGTTCTGAATCGCTTGGGTTACCGCTCATTGCTCACCGTGCCGATCCTGCGCGAGCAGCAGATCATGGGCGGGCTAACAGTGTGGCGCCGTCAAGTCGGGGAGTTCGAACCGGAAGTAGTGAAGCTTTTGCAGACTTTCGCGACCCAGTCGGCGTTGGCGATCCACAACGCGCGCCTGTTCCGCGAGTTGGAAGCGAAAAGCAAGCAGCTCGAAATCGCCAGCCGACACAAGTCGGAGTTTCTCGCCAATATGTCGCACGAACTGCGCACGCCGCTGAACGCGATCATCGGCTTTTCCGAAGTGCTGCAGGAGCGGTTGTTCGGTGATATGAACGAGAAACAAGCCGAGTACATAGACGACATTCTCTCTTCTGGCCGCCATTTGCTGTCGCTGATCAACGACATACTTGATCTTTCCAAAGTCGAAGCAGGGCGGATGGAGTTGGAAACTACGACGTTCTATCTGCCCGATGCGATCGAGAATGCGCTTTTGCTGATACGAGAACGCGCGAGCCGGCATGGGATCAAGCTCGATCGCACGATCGATGATCGGCTCGGCGACTTTACAGGTGATGAGCGCAAGGTGAAACAGGTGCTGGTCAATCTCTTGTCTAACGCGGTGAAATTCACACCCGAGGGTGGCCAGATCAAAGTTGAGGCGAGCCTGGGCGACAGCGCGGTAATCGTATCCGTGGTGGATACCGGCATCGGCATCGCGAAAGAAGATCAAGAAGCAATCTTCGAGGAGTTTCGCCAGGCGGGCAGCAACTACGCCCAAAAGCGCGAAGGCACAGGGCTGGGCTTGGCGTTAACCAAACGATTCGTTGAACTGCACGGCGGCAAGATCTGGGTGGAAAGCGAAGTGGGCAGGGGAAGCACTTTTACATTTACACTGCCGATGAAATAAAACTTATCTCCCGCAAAGGCGCTAAGGCGCTAAGTTATGAAGGAGAATGAAATCGGGAAAATAATTGTCGACTCGGGCCTGACTGTGCACCGAGAATTGGGGCCCGGCCTCCTTGAGACGGTTTACGAAGTCGCCTTGGCGCACGAACTCAAGCAGAGGGGACTCAAGGTTGAGCGTCAAGTACCCATTTCGATCAAATACCGAGGCGTTCGATTCGACGAGGCATTTCGAGCCGATATCGTCGTCGACAAACAAGTGATTGTGGAGCTAAAGTCAGTAGAACAGATAAGCGAGGCCCACAAAAAGCAGGTTCAGACCTACTTGCGTTTAACCGGCTGCAAGCTTGGTTTTCTACTGAATTTCGGTGAAGCTCTGATGAAACGAGGCATCACTCGCGTAGTGAATGGGCTGAAGGACGACTGAGTCACGGTTGCGCAATGAGCCGACTTTCCGAATAGGTTTCTAAACTTTGCGCCTTGGCGCCTTTGCGAGAGGAAAATCCGAAGTCCTATGGCTAACCAACTTATTCTGATCATCGAGGACAACGAGAAGAACCGGAAGCTTTGCCGCGATGTGTTGCAGGTGAAGGGATATCGGACTGTTGAAGCGGAAACGGCCGAGGATGGGCTGAAGCTTGCGGTGGAGCAATCGCCCGCGCTGATCTTGATGGACATCCAGCTCCCTGGTATGGACGGGATCGCGGCGATGAAGCAGCTCAAGGCCGATGCCAAGACGAAAAAAATCCCGATTGTCGCTGTCACTGCTTCGGCGATGACGAACAATCGCCAAGCCATGCTCGCAGAAGGATTCGACGGCTATCAAACCAAGCCGATCACCTTGAAAGATTTTCTCGGAGAAGTGGAGCGGGTTCTTCAAGTGAGTACTAAGTAGCGAGGAGCAAGGAGACCGGAAATAATAGTTTCTCTCGCAAAGGCGCAAAGACGCTAAGTCATGACGGATAAAAAGATTCAGATTTCTCATATCCCAACTTTGCGACTTGGCGACTTGGCGAGAGGTAATTCCAATATCCGAATCCATTACCCTTCGCCGATGATTCGTGACGGCATTCAAGCGTGAACTCACCGGCAAAAATTCTCATCGTTGACGACACGGCGCGGAATGTGAAACTTCTCGCCGATCTGTTGGCCGTGAAAGGTTACAACGTTGTGACCGCTTCGTCAGGTCACGATGCATTGAAACAGATATCAGCGGAGCGTCCTGATTTGGTTCTTTTGGATGTGGTTATGCCGGAGATGAGCGGTTACGAGGTCTGCCGCAAGATTCGTGAAGATGCCGCCACGGCGATGCTTCCAGTAGTCATGGTGACCGCCCTCGACCCGGCCGAAGAACGGGTCAAGGGCATCGAAGCGGGCGCCGACGACTTTCTCACCAAGCCGATCCATCAGGCCGAACTGCTGGCGCGGGTCAAATCGCTATTGCGCATCAAAGAGTTGCACGACACGGTTCAAAATCAATCCCGTCAACTTGTTGAGTGGAATCAAACTTTAGAGCGTCGAGTCCAGGAACAAGTGGAACTACTGGAACGATTGGAACGGCTGAAACGATTTTTCTCGCCGCAGCTCGCCGAATTGATCGTCAGCGGCGAGACCGACGATCCGCTCAAAACCCATCGGCGCGATCTCACGGTGGTCTATCTTGACCTGCGCGGTTTCACCGCCTTTGCCGAGACGGCGGAGCCGGAAGAGGTGATGGATATTCTGCACGAATATCACGCGGCGATGGGCGAGTTGATCGCGGATTGCGAAGGAACCCTCGAGCATTTCGCGGGCGACGGTATGCTGATTTTCTTCAACGATCCGCTGCCCGTGGCCAATCCTGCGGAGCGCGCGGTGCGCATGGCGCTCGCCATGCGCGAGCGCGTCGTACAATTGAAGCTCAGGTGGCGGAAACTCGGCCATGAGCTCGATTTCGGCGTCGGCATCGCGCAGGGCTACGCGACTATCGGCGCGATCGGTTACGAAGGGCGCTGGGAGTACGGCGCGATTGGCAGCGTCCCGAATCTCGCGGCGCGCTTGTGCGGCGAGGCGAAGCCCGGAGAGATCTTGGTACCGCAACGTTTGCTCACTCAAGTCGAAGATTGGGTCGAGGCCGAATCCGTGGGCGATCTGACACTCAAAGGTTTTCACCGTCCCGTCGCTGCTTACCGAATTCTGCAAGCCAAAAACTAGACCGGGCGGCCTGCCGGCCACGTAACAACGGGTTTGATCTGAGTTCCGTAGATGTTAATCCATTAATGTAATCTCAGTTCCTACGAGCAAAGGAGAAAACAGAATGATTGTGCTGGTATTGGCGCTGCTCGTCACGCTCAATTGGGCTTCATCGGGTTGGGCGCAGACGGGAAATCCTATGTCTGTGGCCGAGCTGGCGGCATACAACAAGGCCGACCGCGAGAAGGTGCTTTACGAGGGCGCGAAAAATGAAGGGAAGTTGATGTGGTATACGTCGCTCACCGGCGGTCCCAATACCGAAGCACCCAAAGTCTTCGAGGCGAAATATCCGGGAATCAAGCTCGAAGTCTATCGCGGCAACAGCGACGCGATCATGCAGCGGGTCGTGCAGGAGGCCCAGGCGAAACGGTTCCTGGTCGACTGCATCGAGACCACTTTCCCGGTGCTAAAAGTCATGCAGGAATACAAAATGCTGGCGCCGTATTTCTCTCCTTATCTGGCGCAGTACCCCGACGATGCCAAGGAAAAAACCGAGAAGGGCATGGTCTACTGGGCCACGGACCGCGACTCTTATGTCGGACTCGCCTACAACACCAACGTCGTTCAGGGCGGCGCAGTGCCGAAGACGTTCGAAGATTTACTGAAGCCAGAACTCAAGGGCAAAATCGGTTTTGCCACCAGCGACACCGGTTCGCGCGTGATCGCGGCGATGCTGGCGAGCAAGGGCGCCGAATTCGTCCGCAAACTCAAAGGGCAGCAGGTGACGCTCCACTCGGTCTCGGGACGGGCGATTCTCGACATGGTAATTTCCGGCGAATTGGGTCTCTCACCCACGGTGTTTCTCAGCCACTCGCGGGTCTCGATTGCCAAGGGCGCGCCCATCAAGTGGGTGCCGATGGACCTGGTGCCGACCAACTCGGGTGGCGTCGCCGTGCCGGCCAACCTTCCCCATCCTCACGCGGCATTGCTGTTTGCGGATTTCCTGTTAAGCCCCGATGGACAGAAATTTCTCCATAAATTCGGCCTAGAGAGCGCGACCAGCAAGCCCAACTTCAAGCGCTATTACCCGGAGGCGGGGATGTCAGCATCGCAATATGAAAAGGAAAGCGAGAAATGGGAAAAACTGCTGCGGGATATCGGCAAGCGGTAAAAAGTGAATGGTGAGGAGCTAGGCGCGCAGCGCCTCGCTCTTTTGAACGAGATGGTTCGCCCTCGCTATGCTTCGACCGTGGTGCTGGTCCGCGCCGACGGAAATGGCGGTGTCGAGGTCCTTCTGACGCGCCGGCCGCAAGAGATGCGTTTTCTCGGCGGCTTTTATGTATTTCCCGGCGGCACGGTGCATGAATCCGACTATTCGGAGTCGATTTTGGCTCGCTGCCGCGGCCTTTCCGGCGAGCAGGCACGGATTATTTTAAAAAATAACCAGCACGAAGCGAGCGAAGCGCTCGGCCATTGGGTGGCGGTGGTACGCGAGCTATTCGAAGAAGTCGGCGTCCTGCTTTGCGTAAACGAAAACGGCGAGGAACTCGATGTGCGCGATCCGCCAACTAGACAGCGCATCGAGCTCAAGCGCCGGGCGATCGTAAGCAAGCAGCTCAACTTCGGCGTTTTTTTGCAGTCGGAAAATCTTTTTTGCGACCTCGCGCGGGCGGTTTACTTCGATCATTGGGTGACGCCGGAAATTTATTCGATGCGCTTCGACACGCGCTTTTACATCGCCGCTCAGCCGATCAACCAAACGGCGCTAGTCCGCTCTGAAGAAGTCACCCATAGCTTGTGGCTCAGCGCCCAAGATGCGATTACCCGCATCGACCGGCGTAACTTTCCCATCTTGCCGCCGACCACCACGGTTTTACAGCGGCTAGCGCGGCTGCCTTCCTGGGAGCAGTTGCGGTCCGAATTCCGGCTGCCTTGAGTCAGGGTGCCGGTTATTTTTCTCGGTTGCGAGTTCTTTGTGAGGTGTTAAAAGGAAGGGGATGGGTCTGACCCAATTCAAATCTACCAAACAGGAGGACAGATTATGGCCACGGTGAAGTTTAAAGACGCGACGTTGACGCTGCTGGGCAATGAAGTAAAAGTCGGCCAAAACGCGCCGGATTTCAAGGTGCAAAAAAGCGCGGACTTGAGTGACTACACACTGGCGAGCGGCACCGGCAAAACCCGCATCATCGCCACGGTGCCTTCGCTCGATACCCCTGTGTGCGATCTCGAAACCAAGCGCTTCAACGAGGAAGCGAGCAAGCTTGCCAACGTCGAAGTGGTTTGTGTTAGCATGGATCTGCCGTTCGCGCAGAAACGCTGGTGTGGCGCTGCCAACGTCGACAAAGTTGTCACGGCCAGCGATCACCGCGATGCGTCTTTTGGCAAGAACTACGGCGTTTTGATTTCCGGAGGCCCGCTCGATCGCGTGCTTGCGCGCGCGGTATTCGTCATCGGTGCAGATAACAAGCTCAAGCATGTCGAGTATGTCCCGAACATCGGCGAGCAGCCGAATTACGACGCGGTTTTGGCCGCGGCAAAATAAATCACACGTCGTCTCTGCGCAGACGCTGCAAATCATCGCCTTTCGTTGCCGACCCCTGTTGGATCGATCCCGGTCGGGCTCTTGGTCATTGATCGTCCCGATTCGCCGGTCGCGCTCCGCTCATCGGCGGGCGATTTTTTGTTCGTTCGCCCCGGCCACGTTGAATTCGTCTGCACACCGTTTATAATCTTCCGTGAGCGTTCCCGCGAGCGCTCAATTTTTTTTAAGGAGGAGTAATCGACATGATTGAAGTCGGCAAAACAGCGCCGGACTTCGAACTAGCCAGCCATTTGGCGGGAACCAAGTTTTCCCTCGGCCAGTTCAAGGGGCAAAAAAACGTCATGTTGGTGTTCTATCCCCTGGATTGGACACCGACTTGAAGCAAAGAAGTGCCTGGACTCGAAGCTCTCAAGGATGAGTTCAAGGCCTGTGACACCCAGGTTCTGGGTGTGAGTGTGGACAGCAGATTCTCCCACGACAATTGGGCGAAATCGCTGGGCGGCATCTCGTTTCCGCTGCTGCAGGATTTTCATCCCAAGGGGGAGATGGCAAAGAAGTATGACGTGTATCTCGAAGATAAAGGGATCACGGACCGCGCTACGGTTATCATCGACAAACAAGGCGTGGTGCGCTACGCCGCCTCGGTGACTCCGGCGGGGGAACGCAACCCCAAAGACCTGTTGACTGAATGCCAAAAAATTAACAAGAGCTGATCTATGGCCATGGAGCTCTATTTCTACAACGAATGCGGTTTCTCCCAGAGCGTGCTCAATTGCATGACCAATCTTCATTGCGAAGCACAGATTACCAGAAAGAATATCCGCGAGAATTCCGACTACGAAAGGGAGCTGATCGAGATTACCGGAGCGAAGACGGTCCCGGTTCTGGTGGTCGACGGCAAGCCGCTGCGCGGCTCGGAGGAGATCAACCAATTTCTGGTGGGAAAGTTCCTGTAGAAACGCGGCAGTGACCGTTGTAAAAAGGGGATGGAAGGTGATTCCATCCCCTTTTTTGTCTCAGGGGTTGTCGCGCGTTCGCAAATCGAACCTTATTCTGTGGTCGCTGTTGCCACTATCGAGACCGATGATACGCGGCGCCGGTTGCATTGATACCCGTCCACTTACATTCAATGTTCTTCGTGAATCCGGATGTGGCGGGTCTCATGCACGAGCGGCACGCCGATAAAAAAAGTTATGAGGGAAACGATGATCGGGTACCACAAGCCGTAGTAAATATTGCCCGACCACGCAACGATCGCGGTTGCGAGCAGCGGCAGCATGCCGCCGAACCAGCCGTTCCCAATGTGATAGGGCAAGGACATCGACGTGTAGCGAATTCGCGTGGGAAATAACTCTACCAAAAAGGCCGCAATCGGCCCGTAAACCATCGTGACGTAAATCACCATGAGTACGAGGATCACCTCGGTCATCACCCAGTTGACCTCGTTGAGATCGGCCTTTGGTGGATAGTTGGTCGCCTTTAGGGCCTCTTGGTATTTCACTTCATCCCAGCCTTTGAGCTCAATATTGCCAATCCATGTCACTACGTCTTGCCCTGGGATAGCTATGCCGGATTCAAACGACAGGCCCGCCTTGCCGAGGAAGTCCTTGGCCTTATCACAGGCGGTCTGGCGCGACCACGGGCCGATGAAAATGTGAAAGTTGCAATCGTTCGCAGCCACTTTAATCGGCGTGTTGGTTTGATATCGCTCAAGGGCCGGGTTGACGTAGTGCGTCAGGCCTTTAAACAGAGGGAAATAGGTGAGAGCGGCAATGAGACAGCCCGCGAGAATAATTTTTTTGCGGCCGATCTTATCCGAGAGCGCGCCAAATACCAGGAAAAATGGCGTGGCAAGGATCAAGGACAAGCCGATCAATAAATAAGTCGGTATGAAGTCGAGTTTCAGATAGATCAATAGAAAGAAAAGCGCGTAGAATTGACCCGTGTACCAGACCACTCCTTGCCCTGCGGTGGCGCCGAGCAGCGCGATTGCGACGTATTTGTTGTTCGGATACTTGAAGAAACTATCGATGAGAGGCTGTTTGGAACCTTTGCCCTGAGATTTCATGCGTATGAAGATCGGCGATTCCTGGAGTTTTAACCGGATGTAAATCGACGTCAGCAGCAGCGGGATCGAGAACCAAAAAGGAATACGCCACCCCCATTCGCCGAAAGCCTTGGCGTCCATGGTATAACGGCAAAGACCGATGACGATCAGCGCCATCAACATACCGAGGGTTGCGGTAGTTTGTATCCAACTGGTGGCGTAGCCGCGCTTGTTGTCTGCAGCATGCTCCGCGACATAGGTTGCCGCGCCGCCGTATTCTCCGCCCAACGCCAATCCTTGCGCCAAGCGTAGTGTCACCAGAATTGCCGGTGCTGCGAAGCCCATGGTCGCGTAGGTGGGCATGAATCCGACCAAGACGGTGGACAATCCCATCACGACGATGGTTACCAGGAACGTGTACTTTCGCCCCACGAGGTCACCGATGCGGCCGAAGATCAATGCGCCAAAAGGCCTTACTAGAAATCCCGCGGCATAGGCGCCGAAAGCGCCCAGCAGGGCTGCGGTCTGATTTCCCGGAGGAAAAAACAATCCGGCGAAGAACGGCGCCAAGATCGCGTAGAGATAAAAGTCGTACCATTCGAAAACGGTTCCGACCGATGATGCGGCGATGACTCGGCGCTCATCGCTTTTGCTGACGACCCTCTCGCTTTCCGCGGAATGCAAGACTCCCGTCGCTGTGGCCATGGTATTGCTCCTTTCCGTTTTGTAATTTGAGCCTTGTCTTAAACCGGCTAGTTGAGAGAAACTTCAACCGGGAAACTTGAAGCGGACGGAGATGGGAGAGGGCCAACCGGATCAAGTAACCCAGCACCTGTGTACGAATTGCAAATCGGGCCTAAGCTAGGTCAAACCGTGAATCGCCGTCAAGCTAAAAAAATGAAAAAAAATGAAAGGTTTTGGGCCGTTGACGCCCGATGATCAATTACATAGGTTAACGGCGGATAGAAGGACCAACGATATCATCGTCGGAGGTTTTGCCAGCCCATGATCAATCGCCGCTACGATTATTCGCCGATCATTCGCCGACCCAAAATCGAATGGCCCGATCACGGCCGCATCGCGCTCTGGGTGGCGCCGAATATCGAGTATTTTCACTTCGACATGCCGATCCGCGGCTCGGGCAGCACTCACACTCCCGATGTGCCAGGCTATACGCTGCGCGATTATGGCTCGCGCGTGGGCGTGTTCCGTATCATGGACGTGCTCGACAAATTCCAAATCCGTGCCAGCGTGCTGCTCAACGCCGAAGTCTGCGAGCACCATCCAGCGATCATCGAAGAAGGCAATAAACGCAAGTGGGAGTGGCTTGGCCACGGCATGACCAACAGCATCTCCATGCTCGATTACAAGCCGGAGGAAGAGCGTTCGGTCATCCGCAAAGTCAAAGAAATCATCACCAAGGCTACGGGCAAAGCGCCGAAGGGTTGGCTCGGTCCCGGCCTCGGCGAAACTGCCGACACGCCGGATCATCTGGCCGCGGAGGGATTCGAATATGTCTGCGATTGGGGCAACGACGAGCAGCCGACGCCGATGCGGGTGAAAAGCGGCCGCATGCTGGTGGTGCCGTATGAACTCGGCGTCAACGATATCCGTGTGTTTATCCGAGAAGGTCATTCGCCGGAGCAATATTACCGCATGGTTTGCGATCACTTCGACACGCTTTACAAAGAGAGCGCCTCGGGCGGCCGCGTGCTCTGTCTGCCGCTGCATCCCTTCGTTATCGGCATGCCGTTTCGCATCAACTACCTCGATCGGGCGCTCGATTATATCTGCTCCCATGCGGGCGTCTGGCGTACGACGGGGGGCGAAATTGCCGAGTGGTATTACAATCACTACTACAAGAATCCGGGGAAATTGGAGTAATGGAGTAGTGGAATAATGGGTTCGGACCGAAACCCAACACTCCATCACTCCATCACTCCAGTACTCCATTACCCCAGTCCCTGAGGAGTTCACATGAGCCATCCCAAACAGTTTGTCTTCGATACGGTTGAGCGCAATCGCGAGGCGATCGCACTTTTGTGCGATAATATTTTTTATTTTGCCGAGCTCGGCATGCAGGAGTTGGAAACCTCGAATTTGATGATGGCGCTCTTGGAGAAAGCCGGTTTTGAGATTGAACGAAATTTATCCGGCATGCCCACGGGCTTCGCGGCGACGTACGGTTCCGGGAAACCGGTGATCGCGCTGCACACCGAATTCGACGCCACGCCGGCCTGTTCGCAGCAGGCCGGTATCACGGAGCCCAGGCCGATCGTCGACGGCGCGCCCGGACACACCGAAGGGCATAACGTCAACGGCGCGGTGATGATCGGCGCGGCCTTCGCAATCAAGAGAGCGATGGATGAATTCGCTCTCAAAGGCACGCTCAAAGTTTTCGGCGCGCCGGCCGAGGAACAACTCGTGAGCCGGCCTTACTTTGTGCGCGACGGCCATTTTCAAGACGTCGATGTGGCGCTGCACGATCACATCGGCAAGGAATTCGGCACGGTCTATGGTTTGCGGCAGTACGCGCTGATCTCGGCTGAGTTTACCTTCAAGGGCCAGAGCGCCCATGCGGCGACGGCGCCGTGGAACGCCAAGGATGCGCTGGATGCAGTCGTCTTGATGGACCTCGGCTGGGACAAGCTGCGCGAACATCTTGAACCGAGCCAGCGCAGCCATCGCGTGATCACCAACGGCGGCGATCAGCCCAACGTGATTCCGAACAAATCGTCGATCTGGTGGTTCTTCCGCGAGGCGACGGCGGAGAAAACCCGCGCGCTGTTTGAAAAAGCCAAGCGCATTGCCGAAGGCGCAGCGCTCATGACGGATACTTCCTATTCCGTCAACGTGCTGAGCGCCGTATGGCCGACCCGAGCCAACCGCACCTTGGCCGAAGTCATCCAAAAAAACGTCGAGCAGATCGGTATGCCGCAATGGTCGGAGGAAGAGCTGGGCATGGTTCACGCGCTTCAGAATAAGTTAAAAATCAAACCCGTCGGGATGCCGACTCGAATCACGCCGCTCAAAGAGTGCGTCCAGTCGGTTTCCGCCAACGATTCAGGAGAAATTTCCTGGGTCGTGCCGACCGGTTTGATCACTTTTCCATCCAATATTCCCGGTGTGTCGTATCATCACTGGTCGGCCGGGGTCTCCCTGGCGACGTCGATAGCGCACAAAGGCGCGCTGGCGGGAGCCAAGGCGATGGCCGCCACCGCGCTCGATCTGTTCTTGGATCCGAAACTCGTCGCCACGGCGAGGGAAACCTTCAAAGATGAAATCGGCGACACCGAATACCGGCCGCTGCTACCACCCGATCAGAAGCCGCCGCTGGATTTGAACCGCGATGTCATGGAACGCTACCGTCCCGGGATGCGTGAGCACTATCTCAAAGAGAAACCGGTATTCAGCTGAGCGCGAAATGCGATTTCACCCATAAAAGCTTCGTGTTTACTTCTCGCCCACTTCCACGGTCATTGAAACTGTAGAGCGAACTTCAACAGTCCCCGGTTCGACTGGAGTCGGAGCCGGCGCCGCTTCGGCGCGCGCGGCCAGCGCTTGACGGTAGATGGGCTGAACCATGCGCTCGCCTTCGTTGACGGTCACAATGCGGATAATCTTTAGCCCGAGCGCGGTCGCAATCGCGTCGGCTTTGGTTTTTGCCTTGGTCGACGCAGCGCGCAAAGCTTGGAGCTGGGCGGCTTGCTCATCCTTCAGCGTAAAGACCAATCGGTTGACGTTGTTGGCGCCCGCTTGCATGGCGTTATCGATCAGGCGACCGACGAGGTCCAAGGTCGTCGTCTTGATTCGTACCGTGTTACTCGCAGTGTAGCCAACGATTTCAGGTTTGCCGCCTTGAGGATAGCGATAATTCGGCGTGAGAGAGTAGCCGCTGGTTTTGACCTCGTCGCCTTTGCCCAGGAGTTTTTTGACCTCCGCCAGTACGTGGGTCAGCCGTTTTGCATTCTCTTTTGACGCTTCGGGTGCGCCGCGGGCTTGGGTTACGACGCCGATGTCGATTTGCGCTAGATCGGGTTCCGCCGAAATCGTTGCATCGCCGCTCACCGTAATCGTCGGTGACCTCTGGCGGTTGCTGTTTTGCTGCGCTTGAGCCGTCGAACCGAGCAGAAACAAGATGCCCAGTAAGGACAGAAGTGTTTTCATATAAGATCCTTTCGGTAAGAATAGGCGCAACAAGGTTAGCCTTAATTGCAGTCGGCCGATAGAGTTCTCCCGGGGCCGCCATTGCAAGCTTAGACTCGATGCGTATGAAAAAGTTCATCGTATGGATCATCGCGCTGAGCGTCGCCGGGTGCGCGATGCGGCAGCAAACGTATTACTGGCGCGTCAAAGACGTCGTACTCGGCTACGGGCTTGCGATCGAGCTTCACACGCCGGATGATCGAATCGCTCTGTCAGTTCCGACCCGGACGATGCAAGAAATGATGCTCGCCCACCTGCGCATAAACCGTTCGGCGGGAATCCAGAGCGAATTATACCTCTTCGACGGAGAGGAGCCCAATGCGTTTACTAGCATCATCAATAATCGGCAGCGAGTGATCGGCATCAACCTCGGCATGGTGCGATTGATCGGCGGCGACGCCGATGAGTACGCGGCATTGATTGGCCACGAGGCGGCGCACTGGGCAAAGGGACATGTGAATACCGGGCAGATGCGTACAAGCACGCTCAACGCCCTAGGGACGATGGTTGGCGTCGGTTTGAGCGCGGCGGGAGTGCCGGCCGCGGGGCTTATCAGCGGACTCGGCGCCGATCTAATCGACTCCTCGTACAACCGTGAGCAGGAGCGCGAAGCCGACGCGGCCAGCATCGAGTACATGGTCGCCAACCACTACAATCCGCGGGCGGCGATCACCTTGCACGAGAAGTTTCTTAAAATCGACCAGGGAGTGCGCCTGCCGTTTCTTTCCAGCCATCCAAGCAGCGAAGAGCGCATCGAGAATCTCAAGGCGATCATCGAGAGCAAAAAGGACCGGCGCTGATGATTGAAGATAGCGGATAGTTCTACCGCTCCTATTGGCGGCTGAGAGAGAAATTTCCGATCGTGGCGATTGCATTGCGCGCGGTGATGCTTTCCTGCTAAAGCGTGGATGTGGAAGCAGCGCTGCGCGACGATCGGGAGCAAAAGAGTCAGGGTGTTTTCTACGGTTGGTACATCGTCGGAGTCGGATTTCTCGCCAACATCGCGTCCTCGTTTGCGCTTGCTAGTACGCTCAGTATTTTTCTCAAGCCTCTGACAGCCGAACTGGCCATTTCCCGCGGTGTGTTTTCTTTGCTGCGTTCGGGTGAAGGCATTATCGGCGCCTGCTTGGCGCCGCTGGTCGGCACGTTGGTGGATCGCCATGGCGGGCGCGTGCTGATGGCGCTCGGCGCGATGATCGTCGGGCTTGGCTATCTAATGCTCGGCCATATTGACAACTTTGGCCAATTTGCCGCCATTCGATTGACTCTGGTGACCTGCGGTGACGCACTGATGGGCTCCATGGTTGTAAACGTTATGGTGTCGCAATGGTTTGTGCGCCAGCGCGGCCGTGCCCTGGCGTTTACAAGCATGGGTGTCGGTTTCGCCAAGGTCTGCATGCCGGTCGTCGCGGCGTGGCTGCTGCTGACCCTTGGCTGGCGCCAAACCTGGGTGGTTTTCGGCGTTCTCGCCACGGCGTTGCTCGTGCTGCCGGCGCTCGCGGTGATACGCCGTTCGCCCGAGGACCTGGGGCTTCGACCGGACGGCGACGCCGAGCCAACAATCGGGTGTGAACCGCTCCCATCGAATAAGAAAAATTGGGGGGGAGATTTGGTTCGCGCTTCCAACATCGTCTGGACGCGCACCGAGGCCGTACGCACGAGCGCCTTTTGGTTGTTGGTGGTGACCTTCGGCATTTCCAGCGCCGGCGTGACCGGCCTCAACCTGCATGTGTATTCCTACGTGACGGACCTCGGCCATACGCCCGTCGTCGCCGCCACGGTGATGAGCGTGATCGCCTCTATGCAACTCGCTTCGCCATTAGCCTGGGGATTGCTCGTCGAGCGGCTCGACGATCGTATCGCGGCGATGCTGCGATTCGTCATTCAGGGCATCGGTTTGGCGCTGGCGATCTCGACGGGCAACCTCGCTTGCCTTTACTTCGGCTTTTTTCTCTACGGCATCGGCCTCGGCGGCAATATGGTCCTGCCCGATCTCTTATGGGCCAACTATTTCGGGCGTCGCTCGCTCGGCAGGATTCGCGGCATGGGTTTGCTGATCTCTCAAGTGCTCGCCGCCGCGGGGCCGCCGTTCTTCGGTTTTCTCTTCGACGCCACCGGCGGATACGGGCTTTCCTTTACGCTGTTCGGCTGCGCGCTGATGACCTCGGCGGTGCTCAGCTTGATGTTAAAGCCCCCGAAGAAGATAGAAACGGAGTGACGGAGTAATGGAAGTTCACCCAAACCCATCGCTCCACTCCCGAACTCCATTCCCCAGTCTTTTCCCTCCTTGCCGCCAGTCGCCGCTCTCTGATAGGTAAAAAGCAACCTTGGCGGAAAGGATCTCATCATGATTATCGATGTTCACAATCACATTGTCGCCGGCGAGCAGTTGCAAACGTTTCAAGCCGGCTTGATCAACAGCGCTGGCTTTCATCGTCCGCGCGGAACCGTGGTCACGGAAAAACATATTCACGAAGCGAAATGGCATGGCCACCGACATTCCGAAGTCTTGGACGAGGTCGGCACGGATTTCGCTTTTATCTCGCCGCGTCCGTACACGATGATGCATTCGGCGAAACCGGAAAAAATCGTGCATTGGTATTGCCAAGCGGTGAACGATGCTTTGGCTCTGCAAGTGAAGATGGAGCCGAAAAAATTCCGCGCCATCGGCGGACTGCCGCAAAATGCCGGAGTTTCGGTCACCAATACGTTCGATGAAATCGATCGCTGCATCAACGATCTCGGCTTCGTCGGCATCATGATCAATCCCGACCCCGGCGAGGGCGACGGGATGACGCCGGCGATGGGCAACGAGTACTGGTATCCGCTTTACGAAAAGATGGTGAAGATGGATATCCCGGGGCTGGTCCATGGCGCCAGTTGTAAGAATCCGCGCGAGTCGTTTCACGGTCACTTCATCACCGAAGAGAGCATTGCGATCTTGTCACTGGTCGATTCCAAAGTGTTTCAAGATTTTCCCAAACTGAAGCTGATCATTTCGCACGGCGGCGGCTCCGTGCCCTATCAAGTCGGCCGCTGGCGCTCGCAGCTGCGCGGTCCCAACGACACGGAAAATTTCGATCAACGGCTGAAACAGCTCTATTTCGATACCGCGCTCTACAACATCGAGTCGTTGAAGCTTTTGTTCCGCATCTGCGGTCCCGAGCGCTGTCTCTTCGGCACCGAGCGACCCGGCGCCGGCTCCAAAACCGATCCGCGCACCGGCAAGTGGTACGACGACGTGCGGCCCAACATCGAAAGCATTCCGTGGCTGACGGTGGAGGACAAGGCAGGAATTTTTCAGAAGAACGCAGAGCAGGTGTTCAGCAGGTTTAAACCGTAGGGGAGGCAATTGGAGCGATGCAGTACTACAGTAGTGAAATCCCGGGCCACCGATCAATTCAACACACCATTACCTCAGTAACCCATTTCGCGCATGGCTCCTCAAACCGTTCAGCTTGATCTTGTTGCGCTGACGCCGGAGAAGCAGGTGGCGCGATTAAAAGAGCAATTCGTCGCGCTGCGCGGCCACAACGGAGTGGTTCGAGCGCGAGTCGGCGCTCTCCCGGTGCGGCAGTACATCTCGATGCTGGAACGCGGTTATCGCGTGATACTTGAGCGCGACGGCAATTCCATTTCGCTCGTCCTTTCCCCCGACGGTTCGACGCCGCGCCTGGGCTTGCGCGGCGCTCATTCCGTCGCCAGTCACCGCGACGGGCGCGTCTACTCGAACACGACGGACGATCGCGTGGCCGTGATCGACGGCTCCACCCGGCGAGTGATAAAGCATATCGGCGTCGGCGCGGATCCATCCCATTTGGAATTATCCCACGACGGCCGGCGGCTTTATGTCGCCAACAGCGGCTCAAGCACGGTTACAATCATCGACACGGCGAGCGATCAAGTGATCGCCACCGCAGCGACGGGGAAACGTCCATTGCTCCCTTGCGTAGCTCCGGATGGATGCGTTTACCTGCCGAGCGGGCCGGATCGATCTGTGACCGTGCTCGGTGGCGCGGGCGAGTTTCACGCCGAGGTCGGGGTCGGCGACGCACCGCACGACATTGCCGTTTCCCCAGATAGCCGGTGGGCCTACCAGCCTAATTCCGCGTCGCATACGGTGACCGTGATCGACGGCCGAGATTATTCCGTGACCGGCGAAATCAAAGTCGGCTTGGGACCGGGGCATATCGCCTTCGATCCGGAAAGCCGCTTTGCTTACGTGGCGAACACGATCTCCGATGATGTGACTGTCATCGACACGGCCAATCACGAGGCGGTGACGACGATTCCCGCTGGCAAGGGCGCCCATTTGCCTGCGCTCGATCGGGACGGGAGCTTCGGATACGTGGCGAATTTTGCGTCCGATGATCTGACCGTATGGGATTGTCGAAATCATCGCGTGATCGCGACCATCCGCGTTGGTATCTATCCGCATTTCTTCGCCATCAGTCCGGATAGCCATTGGGCGGTTGTGTCGAATACCGGCGAATCGAGTGTCTGCCTCATCGATGTTCACGCCCATGCACTGCGAGCCTGTTTGCCCGTGGGCGCTGCGCCGGCGCATATCGCGTTCAGTCCGTACGGTGAGTTGGCGTTCATTGGCTGTGAGAGCACGGACGAACTAGCCGTGATCGATTTGCGAACGCAAACGGTCGTTGAATTGGTTAAAGCTGGCCGGCTCGCGCCGTAAGCGGTTCGGCGCTGAGTGACATTATGTAATCCGCCCTGGCAAAATATAAACTCCACCAGCTCCTCTCGCATACCTCTGCTACCGAAAACCCATGGCTGTGATCCATTAGCTTTATTCCTGGCCGCTTTTATTCTAAGACGTGGTTAAACGCACTTGAAGGATCCAAAGGCAGAGTGACTAAAACCCCCGCGCTCGAGCTCCGTGACGTTTCCTATTCCGCGAACGGTAAGCCGATTCTTTGTTCGATCAATTGGACAGTGTATCCGAGCGAGCATTGGGCTATTCTCGGTCCCAACGGCTCAGGGAAGACGACGCTTTTGAAATTGGCCTGCGGGTATCTGTGGCCGAACGCCGGCGGAGTCGTGCTGCGTAGAGGAGAGGGGCTGACTCATCTACCCGAACTGCGGAAAAGCATCGGATGGGTGACGGCGGCTCTGGCGAGCGAAATTCCCGGGCAGGAAAAAGCCCTCAATACGGTGGTGTCGGGGAGGTTTGCGCAGGTCGGTTATCTAGGCGGTTTTTGGGGCCAAGCGAGCCGTCAAGATTACGCCCGCGCGCAGCGCTATTTGAACGAACTCGGGTGTGCTCAGCTATGCGATCGTGAGTTTGGCACTTTGTCGCAAGGCGAGCAACAGAAAATCCTGATCGCACGGGCGCGCATGACCAAACCCTATTTGATCATTCTCGATGAGCCTTGTGCCGGCATGGATCCCGGAGCGCGGGAAAAATTTCTTGCCTCGCTCGCCAGGCTCGGCACGCAAAGAAAACTTCCGGCGCTCATTTATGTCACGCACCATGTCGAAGAAATACTACCTCTGTTCGGCCACACCCTGGTGCTGCGTGACGGCAAGGTGCTGCATGCCGGGCGGACACGCAACGTGCTGAAGCCGGGTGTGTTGAAGGATTTATACGGCGTTGGACTGGCGATTGTGAAGCGGAAAGGACGCTATTGGCCGATCGTCAAGTGATCCGCCGCGCCTTGGAATAGACTCGCGACACTTCATACTCCTACTCTACCATGGTCGCCCACTCGCCCTCTCCGCCGCGCCACCGCTGGTGGTCTCTGCTCGTTGCGTCACTGGCGACGTTGATTGTCACTGCCGACTCGGGGCAGTTGAGCATCGCCCTACCGTTAATCGTCAGGGAGCTGCGCGCGGACTTGACACTGGCGAGCTGGCTCGCCCTAGTGTACGCCCTGATCACGGCATCGCTGTACCTTCCCTGCGGTCGATTATCGGATTTGTTCGGTATCGGCAAATTGTTTCTCGGCGGGTTTCTCCTGTATGCGACGAGTTCGCTGGCCGCGGCGCTGGCGCAGAGCGCCGGCCAGCTGATTTTCTTTCGCGCTTTGCAGGCCGCCGGCAGCGCGCTGATCATGGCCAATAACTTCGCGCTGATCACGGCGCTGTTTCCGCCGGAGGAGCGAGGCCGTGCCATGGGCATCGCCGGCGGCACCGTCTCCGCTCTTGGCTATACCCTGGGGCCGGTGCTGGGCGGGCTACTGACACATTCGCTGGGTTGGCGCGCCAACTTCTATTTATCCGCGCTGCTGGCGCTGACCGGCTTCGGCGCGGCGCGCATCCTTCTTCCCGCCGAAAGTTTCAGGGCTTCGGATGATAAAAAAGAACCGTTCGATTTCACCGGCGCGGCAACTTTTGCGACCGGCATCTCGGCATTTCTGTTTGCCTTGACGTTGGCACAAAAAGGCCGATGGCTGGATCCCATCGTCGGTGTCACCGCGTCGGCCGGCGCCGCTGCGCTCGGCTTTTTTATCCGGTGGGAGAAACGCGCTGCTTTCCCGCTGCTGGATCTGAAAATTTTTCGCATCGGCGCATTTACGATCGGCAACACCGCTCGATGGTTCAGCTTCATCACTATGAGCGTCAGCAATTTGTTAATGCCGTTTTTTCTCCAGCTGGCGATGGGGTTAGATCCTTTGCGCGCCGGCTTCTTGGTGGCGCCGACGCCCTTGGCTATGGCCCTATTGGCGCCGCTTACCGGTTGGTTATCGGAGCGATTCTTGCCGCAGTTGCTCTGTGCCGTGGGCCTCGCCGTTAACGGGGCGGCCTTGCTGTTTTTGAGCTTTCTCGTCCCCGGCGCGCGGCCGCTCGAGGTGATCTTTGGTTTGGCCTTGCTCGGCGTCGGTATGGGGATTTTTCAAACCCCCAACAATAATTTGCTGATGAGCTCGGTGCCGCGCCACCGCCTCGGCATCGGTTCCTCGGTATTGTCGATCGTGCGCAGCCTCGGCTATTCCATCGGTGCGACGCTCGCGACCAGTGTCGTCAGTTTTTTCCTGTTGGCTTCCGCCGGCGCAAGCTCGCTGGAAAATCTCGGTGCCGGCTCCAGCGCTCCCGCACTGGCGGCGTTTTTACAAGGTTATCGCTGTGCCTTTTGGATCGCTGCGGCGATCGCTCTGGCCGGCGCAGTCATCAGCTTGTGGCCGACACGCCCGGCTACGCTCGACTCTTCGGAGCGTGTGGTCGAGGAATCAGTCGCGGGACGCAAGCCGATTCCTGGCACCCTAGGCGCGCGCGACGGCCGTTCGAAAGCGACTCCACTGCAGCAGCAACGTGATGAACAGCGCTAATAATATAAGTTCCAGCAGTAGCGGCAGGATTTTTATATCGGTGAACGCGAGCAAGAAAGGCAGAAATACGCTGACGGTTATCCAGCCGATCCACGCGATCACGCAATCATTCGTTTGACCCGCGAAGGGTCCCTGTTTCGCGATTAGAAGCGCTCCCGCGGGCAGAAGCACGCAAAGATCGTAGTAGAGCAAGTGCGGCGATGTTAGGGACGCGAGACCAAGGCCGATCACGAACGTGCTTGAGATCTGCAGCGACTCGTCCATGCCAAGTTTGCTCAATCGGAAACAAAACCAAATGCCGAAAAGCCACATGGCTGCTGCGGCTGCGTAGAGCGGTAATTTTAGACCGCTGCGCTGATCAATGGGAAGCAGAACCAAAATATTGGCAGGTAGTCCAGTCAATAAATGAGCGGGGATGCCTTGCTTCCCGGAAAAGAAATAAGCCTCACTTACACGATGGCTGACGAGCCATTGGATCGTGACCGGAAGTGAAAACATCGCGATCGTCACAATCATAAGAGCGGCGAGGCCTAATACGAGACCGAATACGATTCGATACCGTTGGCGCAAAGCGCTCACAATCGCAACGAAGGCGGCAACCAGGAAAAATTGAGGTTTCAAAAGCAGCAATGACCACGCGAGCCCGGCTGCCAGCGGCATCTCTCTGAGCAGCAACAGGTAGCCGAGGCATAACGGCAACAAGCCAAACACGAGGCCGAGCTGACCGGCCCACAAAGTTAAGAAGACCGGGAGATACAAAAACGACAAAAAGAACAATTCGCTGGCTTTCGTACCGGTGGCGCGCGACAGTATTTGACTACATAGGCCCAGTGCCAGGACGGAGATTGCCTGCCAAAAAAACAGCGCTAAGTTGGGATCGAGATAGCTGAACGGCGCAAAAAAAGCGGCGATGAGCGGCGTATACATAAACGCCCCGGTGGTGTTTTTTGGAAGCTGCGGTAAAAGCGCGTGAGCGGCCCTGTCGAAAGGGGTGTCAGTGAAGGATTGCAAGTCGGCCTGAGGATAGAGCTCGGCGGACCGGTCGTGAGCTGCGAGATGACCGGCGACATAAAAGGTCATGATGAAATCCGATTCCTGAAAACTTTCACGAGCGGAAAAAAGATTATTGTCGATTAGAAAAAGCCCGAACGCGACCGTCCAAGCAGTCGCCAGAAAAACCACGGCTCGGTAGAAAATCGCGGACGATCGGCGCTTCGCCATTCGAGGAATTTGTCAGGAGCTAGAAAGAAGATTTTTCAACGCTCGCCCACGCCGATGCGACCGATGAACGGCAACTTGAGCGCGGGTTTCAGGAAGTCAACGCCGAAATTCAAGCCGAGCAAGTTTAATTCCAAGCCTTCTTCGCGCCCCATGCTCACGCCCAGTACACCGAGCATGCTGACCTGGTAACCGGTGCCGCTCGGGGTCCGGTCGACCAGCGAACCATTGATCGGATAATCCTTGCCGATCGCAGTCGCCGGAAGATCCATGCGCAACTCGGGCACTTGGCGTCCGATGTACGCGACAAACGTATTGCTGTTGGGGCCGGGCCATACCTTGTATTCGTTCGAATAAGGGTAGCTCGCCACAGCGTCGAGGATCTTGGGAATGGCCCGCGCGGCCTCGGCGCCTCTCAAGTCGGCGATCAGCGTCGGTTCATTGCCGAACCACCGGCCGTCGGGTATTCCGGGGGCAGAGACGACGGCCGGCAAGCCACGAAATAGACGCCAGCCGATCACTTGATGGACGGTGTACTCGCGAGCGTTCTCAGGCTTGGTCGCGATCCAGGTATGAACGCCGAAAATACCACGCCAATTGAGCGCCCGAGCGTAATACACTTGCACCACGGCCTCGGGAGTCGTGTCGGGGCGCGGCGCGATGCCGACGCTGGACCGGTCGGCCGTTCGGAAATCGCGGTTCAACGGCGCCTGTCCGGAGAGCACCGTATAAAGAGGCAACGCGAAAAATAGCAACAAGCAGAGTAGGAGCATCCGCGATCGCATGGGCATTGGTTTGATCGGATTATAGCCCACGGTGCGGCTCAACTCCAGACGCCTGTGGCACTGGGTTCATGGCTGCGAATACTGGCTTCGCCGCGTTATTGAATCTCGCCTGACTTCGAGTGATTATGCAAAGGCAACGGTAGCAGGTCTCCGAGTTATGGCTAAAGAATTTCGCATCGGACATGGATTCGACGTGCACCGGCTGCGCCGGGGGCGAAAGCTGATATTGGGCGGCGTCGAGATTCCGCACGATCGCGGGCTTGCCGGTTATTCCGACGCCGATGCGGTGCTGCATGCGCTGATCAATGCCATACTCGGCGCCTTGGGCGACGGCGACATCGGCTCGCACTTTCCCGACAGCGACCCCCGTTTTAAAGGTATCGCCAGCGGCAAACTCCTGCTTCAGGCGCTTGGGAGGATGCGTCGCAAGCGTTTCAAGCTCGTCAACGCCGATGTTACTTTGGTGGCGCAGGAGCCTAAGCTTTCGCCCCATTATGCGCGCATGCGCAAAAGCGTAGCCGAGCTGTGCAAGATTGCTGAAAGCAGGATTAGCATCAAAGCGACGACCACGGAAAGAATGGGCTGGACAGGCGCCGGCAAGGGAATGGCGGCGACCGCGGTCGTTTTGCTGACCCGCTAGCCGAAGTTTCTGGCAGTTTGTTGACAAAGAAAAAATTCTATAATAATCAACGATTCTAATCCCAGGTGACATCAGATCCTGCCAAACTTGCGCCCGAAGCGCGTGAACAAGAGATCGAAAGGTTAGCTCAAGAGCTTGGCCGTCTGATTCAAGGCGCTGACTCGGAGCGGCGCGAGGATCTCAAAGAACTGGCGTTCGCCCTTATTCGCGAGGAGTTTATTCACAACCCTGGCGGCGAAATCGGCGCAACAGGATCGGCTCCGGCTCCGTTTAACCCGCTGGGGACCGGGGTGTTGATATTTTTTTTGGGAGCCGGAATGTCGCTCGTGTTTGGACCGGTGGGGTTAGTATTAATGGTCGGCGGAATTGTTTTCGTTACATGGGGCGCCCTGATCAGCTGGATTAAAGGATAGGCAAATATGGCAGAGCGGGAAAAAGAAAAAAGAGGTATCTGGTCGCGAAGGGACTTTTTCACGCGGCTTGGCTGGGGCGGATTTGGTATCTTTGGCGGGTTGACCTTGCTGGGTTTTCTGCGCTCCGCTTTTCCGCGCGTGTTGTTTCAACCGCCTGCGAGTTTTAAGGCCGGTCTGCCAAGCGATTATGCGCTCGGCGAGGTCAGTGAAAAGTACAAACAAGACCAGCGCGTGTGGATCGTGCGCGAAGAGGCCGGCATTTACGCCATTTTCGCCAAATGCACTCATCTTGGCTGCACGCCGCGCTGGCTGGCGGCGGAAAATAAATTCAAGTGTCCCTGTCACGGCAGCGGTTATTTTAAATCGGGCTTGAACTTTGAGGGACCGGCGCCGCGCCCGCTCGACCGCTTCAAAATTTCGGTTGGCGAAGATGGGCAGCTAGTTGTGGATAAAAGCAAAGTCTACAAGATGGCCCCGGGGGTGGAGCCCGATGAGCAATACGCCGACAGCGTTCTGAAAGTCTAGCGGGTAATACCATGAGCCTTTTCGATAAAATCAAAAACGACATCGTGGAAAGTCACGTTTGGAAGTCGATCTTTCGCCACGGCTACGACGACACGCCGCGCAACCGGGTGATGATGGTCACCGCGAACGTTTTCTTGCACCTGCATCCGGCCAAGGTACGCCGCCACGCGGTGCGCATGCGCTTTACATGGTGCATGGGCGGATTAACGTTCTTGATGTTTCTAATCACAGCGGTGACCGGTATCTATCTTATGTTTTACTATCGTCCGGTGGCCGAATACGCTTACGCAGACATGAAATATCTCGAATTCGACATGCCGTTCGGCATGCTGATGCGCAACATGCACCGATGGGCCGCCCATGCAATGATCGTATTTGTCTGGCTCCATATGTTTAGGGTTTTTCTCACCGGGTCATACAAGCCGCCGCGCGAATTCAACTGGGTCGTTGGCGTACTGCTGCTAGTGCTCACTCTGCTGTTAAGCTTCACCGGTTACTTGCTGCCGTGGGACCAGCTGGCGATCTGGGCGGTGACCGTCGGCTCCAACATGGCGCGCGCCACGCCACTGTTGGGTTATGAAGGACCATTTGCGGAATTTGTCGGCGCCAATCCGATTTACGACGCCCGCGCGTTCCTGTTCGGCGGCGGGGAAATCGGCCCGCACACTTTGCTCCGCTTCTACATTTTGCACTGCATTTTTATCCCGCTTGTGGCCAGCATCCTCATGGCGGTGCATTTCTGGCGCATTCGCCGTGACGGTTTCTCCGGTCCCTCTCTATAGATATACACGAATCGAGGCACGCAAATGGCAGAGGCAGCTCGCGAAAAAAAGCTACCGGTAGACGACAAGATTCACACCTGGCCGCATCTCGTGCGGATGGAGTTTCTGGTTGCGCTGTTCGTCCTCGTCGCATTGGTTCTCTGGGCTTTGATGGTCGATGCGCCCTTGGAGGAAGCGGCGAACCCGACGCGGACACCCAATCCTTCGAAAGCGCCTTGGTACTTTCTCGGCTTGCAAGAGATGTTGGTTTACTTCGATCCCTGGCACGCCGGCGTGGTTTTGCCCAGTCTGATCATCGTCGGCTTGATGGTGATTCCCTACATCGACATCAATCCTCGCGGCAACGGCTATTATTGTTTTAAAGACCGGAAATGGGAAATTCTCACGTTCTTTTTCGGCTTTCACGTGCTGTGGATCACGATGATCATCATCGGGACGTTTTTTCGCGGGCCTGGCTGGAACCTATTCTGGCCCTGGCAGCGCTGGGATCCCCACAAAGTCGTGGCGTTGACCAACGTCGATTTACCTTACCTTGTCGGGTTTCGCGACTATTGGATATCGGCGGCTTTTAGCTTGGCGGCCATCGGTGCCTATTTTGTTTTGGGCATGGTCGGATTTTATTTCTTTGTCTTAAGAGTGAAGGGCAAAGATTTTCTCGAGCGCTGGGGCATGGTTCGCTTTACTATCGCCGGTCTTTTGCTGGTGCTCATGATGGCTCTTCCGGTAAAGATGTTTCTCCGACTGGCATTCAACGTCAAATACGTTCTCGTGACCCCCTGGATCAATATCTAATGTTTTACGTGGCGAAGATACTCCAGGCCCTTGGGCTCGCGGATATCGGCTACGCGCTTTATGTCGGCATCATGAACAATTCTTCGATGGCTGAAGAAATAGTACTCACGCTGATCGGTCTCGGGGTTTTTTCGTTGGGCCGCGCGCTTGAGCGCAAAGCAGCGTAAGGGAGTTGGGATGGCGGAGCGAGGAATCGACCAAAAAGAAGAGAAAAAATCCTACGGCAGTGTCTTCGTCATCGGCATAGCTTTGTTGGTGGCGCTGTCTTTGTGGGCGTACTGGGATGACAACTTTTCGCGGCGCCCGTGGAAAGCCATTCAGGCAAGCTTTTACCGTCTCGATTACAACAAGGCGAAGGCTGCCTACGACGAAGAGGACAAAAAGCTGCGGGAAGATGCCAAATACCAGGAACTATCGAAGAAGCTGGCAGAGTTTGATTCAAGTCTCAACAGCGGCGAATTGAGCAGGAAACTCAAAGTGCTGGAAAGCGAAGAAGCTCAGGCGACGATCAAGTTTAACGAGATCGACCAAAAAGTCAAAGACGTTAAAAGCGAACTGGAGGAAGCGTGGTATGAACACGACCACGCGGTCCAGCAGCAGCGTAATCCCAAACCCTACCTGGAAACGATCGCGACCCTGGATAAAGAAAAAGCGGAACTCGACAAGCTTCTTGAACCCGCCCGCGCAAAGCGCGATCAACTCAAAGAAGACGTCAAAAAACTCCAAAGCGGCGGGAAAGGGATAGAGGACGAGCTCGCCAAGCTGAGCGCCGAACGCGACAAGTGGGTCCGGGTGATGGAAAATGACACCTTTAAGCTAGGACCATTTACCTTCTTCAAAATTCCCAAGATCCAGCAGGTGTCGCTGGAGGGATTCGACCGCAACGGCTTCGACCAACCGGTGGCGCGTGTCGATCGTTGCCAAACTTGCCACATGGCGATCAACCGGCCCGGCTTTGAGAAGGAACCCAATCCCTTCAAAACCCATCCCCGCCGCGAGGTTTTGTTGGCCGATAACGCGCACCCGCCCGATAAATTCGGTTGCACCGGATGTCATGAGGGCCAGGGCGTAGCCGTGAATAGCATCAAGCAGGCGCATGGCGAGGTTCCTTTGTGGGATTTTCCACTGCTGCGTGGCGCCAAGGCGCAATCCAGTTGCACCTCCTGTCATCTTGACGTGCAAAAATTCGCCGAAGATGCACCGCTCTTGGCGGAGGGCCAGCGGCTGTTCGAGCAGGTCGGCTGCACCGGTTGCCATCTGGTCAAAGGCTACGAGAATATCCCGAAGATCGCTCCTAGCTTGCTAAAGATCAGCGCCAAGGTCGACCCGAGTTGGATGGTGCGTTGGATCGAAAACCCGCATAAATTCCGGCCGCGCACGCGCATGCCGAACTTCGATCTCAAAGAAGCGGACGCGATCGCCATCGCTTCCTATATCTGGTCGCAGTCGAAGGAGCCGGGCGAAAAGTGGACGCAGGAGCATCCTCTGCCCGCTGTTTACCGAGAGGGCGATCCAAACGCTGTGGCCGAAGGCAAAAAGCTAGTTGATTCGATCGGCTGCAGAGGCTGCCACGGTTTTGCCGATGGGGAATTCACGACTCCGCTGGGTAAATCCAAAGATCTGGTTCCAAACTTAAAAGACATTGCGGCTAAAGTTGGCCCTCAATGGGTGTATCATTGGCTGAAAAACCCCCGCGGGTTTTCACCAGACACACGTATGCCCAGCTTGCGCTTATCGGATAACGAGGCGCTCGCAATCACCACCTATTTGATGACTCTGGGGACTAGGACCGAACCCATGGCGGGAATTCAGGAGAAACTCGCCGACGCCAAAAACATCAAGCGTGGCGAATCGCTGGTGCGCAAGTGGGGCTGTTTCGGCTGTCACGATATTAAAGACATGGAAAAGGAGACCCGCATCGGCGCCGAACTCACTACCTTCGGCTCCAAGGCAAGGGAAGAACTTTTCTTCGGCAACCGCACCGATATCAAAGAAACGTGGGACGATTGGACTTACAACAAGCTCAAGACCCCACGCATTTACGCTACGGAGCGGATTGAACAATTGATGCCGCAATTCGATTTGGCAGACGAGGACATCCGCGCGTTGCGGACCCTGCTCGGCGGGTTCCGCGAGCGCAAAGTGGGTCAGCAGTTTCAAGCCGATCAAGGTTTGCGCGTCCAACAGGTGGTGGAAGGCCGCCGCTTGATGCAGGAATACAATTGCATTGGCTGCCATGAAATTGAAAAGCGCGGTGGTTTCATTCGAAAATACTATCAAGAGAACCCAACACTGGCTCCGCCGATACTCAATGGCGAAGGCGAGAAGGTCCAATCGAATTGGTTTTTCAGTTTTCTCAAATCGCCGATACCCATTAGGCCATGGCTGCAACTTCGCATGCCGACATTTGGTTTATCCGACGAGCACGCGAATCAGCTGGTGAGCTATTTTAACGGGCTTTCACACGTTGAAATTCCCTATGCTTATGTAGACGACAAAAAAATTCCGCCGGAGTATCTCGAAGCGGCAAAACAGCTGGTGTCGAAAGACTACTTCAATTGTTTCAGCTGTCATCAGCAGGGCGACAAGAAGCCCGAGGGCCCGGTTGAAGGATGGGCTCCGGATTTGACCATGGCGCGCCAACGGCTCAACCCGAACTGGATTCTCAAGTGGTTGAAGGACCCGCAGAAGGTTCAGCCTGGGACCAAGATGCCGTCGTTTTATCCCGGCGGTCCTGATGATATTCTCGGCGGCAAGGAAGATTTGCAAATCGAGGCGCTGCGAGATTATCTGATGAGTATCGGGCGCGGTGCTCCGGCGCCCGCACCGGTAGCGGCAGTGGCTGCGAAGACTAAGCCGACAAGGTAGTGAATAAACGAAAGGGTAGATTCGTCGAAAAAACGGGGGAACGCAATTTCAAGGAGGAAATCATGAGAAAGTTGGGATCAGTTGTTTTATCAGCAACGCTTTTGGCTTTACCGGTAAGCGGTATGGCGGCGTATCAAGGCGGTGATGTAAAAGACGGCGGAAGTATCTCGGGCACCGTTAAATTCAAAGGTACCGCTCCGGCGCCGAAGAAATTAGATGTCGGCAAAGACAAGGAAGTTTGCGGCAAAACTCCGAAGACGGATCCGACTTTGATAGTCAACGGCGGTAATTTGGT
Organism: Chloroflexota bacterium; assembly: GCA_050257635.1. Classification (GTDB taxonomy): domain Bacteria; phylum Desulfobacterota; class Binatia; order UBA9968; family UBA9968; genus DP-20. Next base: position 44,858 of record JBLMXG010000344.1, on the reverse strand, counting down.
CTATGCAGTCGTTACCATCACGGATATTCAAAAAGGCAAGAAGATCGATACCAAAAAAGTCGTCTTGGACCAAAAGGGCTGCGAATATCATCCACATGTATTGGCGTTTGCCGCCGGTACGCCAGTCGATATCTTGAACCCGGATGGGATTCTCCACAACATTCATTCCTACAGCAAGATCAATAGCCCGTTTAACCACGCTCAACCGAAGTTCAAAAAGTCGCTCGAAGTGAAAATCGACAAGCCTGAGGCCGTCGAAGTCAAGTGCGACGTGCATGGTTGGATGCACGGCTGGCTGGTGGCCACACCGAATCCTTATTTCGCGGTGACCGACAATTCGGGCAGCTTCAAGCTGACGGACGTCCCACCGGGAACTTATACGGTGGAAGTCTGGCACGAAAAGCTCGGCAAGAGCACGCAGAAAGTCACCGTAAAGGCAAAGGAAGAAGCGAAAGTTAACTTCGAACTGGCCGGCAAGTAAGCGCCACCCCACCGATTAAGAGCGCGGCGCCCGGTAACGGGGCGCCGCGCTTTTTTTGCTGGCGCTGATGGCGACGTTGCGCCAGTTGCTTGGCAGGGGTGTCGAACTAGCTCGCGGCAATCTTCGATTTAAAAAAATTCCATGCCCGCTCCATGTCAATCGGAGGCAAGGCTTCGGTCTGACGCTGCTTCGATTCATCCACCGTCAACAGCAGAGGCGTGCCGATCTGCAGCGCACCGTGCAACATATCGGCGGCTTCCTCTAAGTATATCGCCATCATTACGGCTTCCGGAATCGTTCTGCCTACAGTGACTTGGCCGTTGCCGCGCAAGAGGATGGCGGGCTTGCTGCCCATACACGCAGCGACTTCCTGGCCCAGTTTCTCCGTCGAAATTAGATCCGGAGCGGAAAACACCGGCACTCCGCCGACGAAAAAACTGCCGTGATTGTGTACCGGCTCCAGCTTGCGGTCGGTGACGGAGAAAATGTTCGCCATTCGAGCGTGAATCCGAGTGATCGCGTTTACCTGGGGTTTCGTTCGCATAATGGCAATATGCAGCCACGCTTCGAAGGGGGGTGGACGGTCGCCTTCGATAACCTTACCTTCTAGGTCCATGGTTAGAAGGTCGGACTCTTCAACCAGAGCAAGACCGATCCTGGGTGTCATCAAGAAAAGGGCCCCGTCGGGGATACGCGCACTGACGTGACCAAAGCCCTCGACCAGTTTTTGATGAGAGAGAATCCGGCAGGCGCTGATGATGTCCTGTCTCAAGCCGCTGATGGTGTCCATAGCGCTCCTTTCAAATTAAAAATTTATACGTTATATTACGTTGTCCCATCCGCCGGACAAGCGAGTCGCCGATGAAAATCAAAGTCGAATCCGAATCTGACTCGAAAGGGCAAGAAACTCCTACTCGGTTTACCCTTGGAACGCGAACGATCGAAGTGGAAGCCTGCGTCGATCGCTGGCATGGCGAGCAAGCCTGCTATTTCCGCGTGCTCGGAAGCGATGAGAATTCCTATATCCTGAAGGGCCCTTTGGAAGACGGCTCGTGGGAGTTGGTTTCTTTTACGCATAAGGATTCCCGGGGCACGGAATTGGAGTACGAAGGCAAAAGGGAACTTCAGTAGATCCCGGGTTGCTCTTCGCTCTCTTTTGCATCTGTAGTCCTCTCAACGGCACGAGAATTTTAATCCGCTTATCGAGGTACGGAAAATGTCGAAACAACATTTGGTCGCGGTTGTCGGCGCAGGTCCGGCTGGAATTTATGGCACCCGCAAGCTGGTCGAGGCCGGGCATCGCGTCGTTTTACTCAACCGCGACATCAAACCGGGGGGTTTGGCCGAATACGGAATATTCGTCGACAAAGAGAAGATGAAGACGGGCCTGCGTAAGCAATTTAAAAAAATCCTTGCTGATCCGAAAGTATTCTATCTCGGCCATGTCACGGTCGGACAGAATCAAGCGCTGACTTTGGATGAATTTAAAACTCTGGGATTTGGCGCAATCGTCGTCACCGCTGGTGCCCAGGGAACCAAAAAATTGGGTATTGAAGGCGAGAACTGCGTCGGCGTTTATCATGCAAAGGATGTGGTCTACCATTACAATTCGTTGCCGCCGTTCAGCGAACGCAATTTTGAAATCGGCCGCAGGGTTGCGATCATCGGCATGGGCAATGTCATGGTCGATATCGCCAATTGGTTGCTCAATCACAAAAAAATCGACCAGGTGGTGGTTGTGGCACGACGCGGCCCGCTCGAAAAAGCCTATGACGACAGCGAATTTGAGGTTATCGAGTCATACCTTGACAACGCCGACATGAAGCAGGAGATCGACCGCATCGCGCCGCAGCTTTCCGCGGTCGGGCAGAACATCGAGGAGATCACGAAAAAATTCGTCAAGGAAAGCGAACCTGCCGAAGGGCGGAGGCTGACTTTCCGATACCTCTGCTCGCCGACAAAAGTCATCGCCAATGCGCAGGGCCGGGTAGCCGCTCTTGAAGCGGAAGAGAACGAAATGGTTCTACAAGACCGCCGGACTGTGGCCAAAGGCACCGGTAAAAAGCGGCGCATCGACGTCGATTGTGTTATCTATGCCATCGGCGACCAGGTTGATGCGTCGCTCGGCTTGCCGTTTTCACGCGGCGCTTTTGTGACCAATCCTGAAAAACTCCCCGGCGATCCAAATCCGGCCGCGTATCAGCCGTATGATCCGGAAACCAAAAAAGTACTGGACGGCATCTTTGTCGCCGGTTGGTCGCGAAATGCGAGCGTCGGTTTGGTCGGCGTCGCCAAGCAGGATGCCGAGCGCGGCATGAAAGTCGTCAATCAGTATCTTTCATCCAGTGAGGGCCTCTCGAGCGGCGAGATGGAGGCGCGAATCGAAGCCTTGATTGAGATGCTTAAGAAAAGGAGCGTATCGGTAGTGACCAAGGAAGACATCGAACTGCTAGAAAGCGCCGAGCAAGAAGAGGCGCGGGCGCGAAAAACCTGGGACTTCAAATATATCAGCGACGAGAAGATGCTCGAAGTCATCGCAGCGCGCAAAGCGGTGCGATAGCCGGCGCTATAGCAATTCACTTCAATCCCTCCGGCCGGAAGCGCGATCCTCAGCGCTTCCGGCTTTTTTTGTCGCCGCTGCGGCTCGAAACGAAAAAATTGCCATTTGTCCAAAGGCCGATAACTCGCTAGCTCATAATCCTGCCGCCGTTTACATGGAGGGTCTGGCCGGTCATATGCTTGCTAGCGGGACCGGCCAAGAAGGCGACGGCTTCCGCAACGTCTTCCGGGGCGCCGGCATGACCTAGAGGAATTCGTTTGGCGGCGGCCTCCCATTCGGCGTCGCTGTAGTTCGCTCTGACTCGGGGCGTGGCGATACGCCCGGGGGCTACGGCGTTGGCGCGTGCGCCGAACGGTGCCAATTCGAGGGCGAGCGTTCTGGTCAATCCGAGTATGCCGGCTTTCGCCGCCGCGTAGGCGGAGCGGTTGGCATCGCCGCTGAAACCGATATCCGATGAAATATTTACGATCGACCCGCTCCGTTGACTTTTCATGAGCGCCGTGACAGCGCGGCAGCAGAGAAACGTCGAAGTGAGGTTGGCGTCGATGACCGCGTGCCAGTGCGCAAGGGGGAAATCCTCCAGAGGGTGGCGGTAGAGGCTCCCGCCGGCGACGTTGACGAGAACATCCACGCGGCCGTATGCGGCGATGATTTTCTCGAAGACGGTTTCGACCTCCGCCTCTTGTGCGAGATTTGCCGGTAAGAACAGGGCCCCCGCGCCGCGCGTGCGCATCTCGGCCGTGATCGATAGGCCGGCGTCGTCATTCAAATCCAGCAGCACCAGAGCGTATTTTTGTTGGAAAAACATTTCGGCGACGGCGTGGCCAATGCCTCCCGCTCCGCCGGTAATCACGGCGACTTTGTCCATGGGCAACTCCTTCTGTATGGCTTGGTTGTTCCCATAACAAGTGCCGCGCATCGTCGTCAATCGTTTCAAATCGTCCAGAGAGTTGTGTTCAGGGTTTGCTCGCGTTAGCCCTCAATTTCAGACTCGTTGCCCCTCCGCTCTTGCCAAGCTCCCACGCCTCAAATAGAATCCGGAGCGTTTTCTCGGTTCACTGCGATTATTCTTCCAGGAGGCTGTGCCATGGCGGATAAGGCTATTGAGGTTTTGCTTGACGAGAAGAGAAATTTTCCCCCGCCGAAAGAGTTTAAGAAAAACGCCAATATGAAAAGCGCGGGTGTCTTCAATGCCGCGCGGAAAAATCCCCAGGCTTTCTGGGCCAAAGCCGCCAAAGAACTGCACTGGTTCAAGCCGTGGAAAAAAATTCTCGAGTGGAACTCGCCCTGGGCAAAGTGGTTTGTCGGCGGCAAGCTCAATGCTTCGTTCAACTGCCTCGATCGTCATGTTCAAAGCGGGCGGAAAAACAAAGCAGCCATCATCTGGGAAGGCGAGCCGGGCGACGAGCGCGTACTCACCTATCGGGACATATGGCGCGAGGTCAATAAATTCGCCAACGTGCTTAAAAGGCTCGGCGTAAAGAAAGGCGACCGCGTCTGTCTTTATATGGGCATGGTGCCGGAACTGGTGATAGCCATGCACGCCTGCAACCGCATCGGCGCGCCGCACAGCGTGGTATTCGGCGGCTTCAGCGCCGAATCGCTGCGCGGTCGCATCAATGATGCGCAGGCGAAAGTCCTGGTGACTGCCGATGGCGGATACCGCCGCGGCGCCGTGGTGCCATTGAAAATGAACGCCGATGAAGCGCTGACCGACGCGCCGTCCATCGAGCATGTCGTGGTGGTCAAGCGCGTCGGTGCGGAGTCCGGCGCCCAGATGAAGGAGAATCGGGATCATTGGTGGGACGATCTGATGGCCGATGCCCCCCTCTGGTGCGAGCCAGAGAAGATGGATAGCGAAGATACGCTTTTTATTCTTTACACCAGCGGGACTACCGGAAAACCGAAAGGCATCGTGCATACCACCGGCGGTTATTTGACCGGTGTCGCGCTCGCTAACAAGTGGATCTTCGATATGAAAGATGATGATGTTTTCTGGTGCGCCGCCGACATCGGCTGGGTGACCGGACACACGCACATCGTCTATGGTCCGATGGCCAACGGGGTGACTCAGGTCATGTACGAAGGCACGCCGGACTGGCCGGACAAAGACCGGCTGTGGCGAATCGTGGAAAAGTACGGTGTAACGATTTTTCACACCGCGCCCACCGCCATCCGTACGTTCATGCGCTGGGGCACGGAATTTCCCGCCAAGCATAATTTAAAAAGCTTGCGACTCCTGGGCACGGTTGGTGAACCGATCAATCCCGAAGCCTGGATGTGGTACCATAAGTACATCGGTGGCGGACGCTGCCCGGTGATGGATACCTGGTGGCAGACCGAAACCGGTCATCCATTGATTACGCCGCTTCCGGCTGTCACGAAATTGAAACCGGGGTCGGCAACGATGCCGTTCCCGGGTATCGAAGCCGATGTCGTTGATGAGAGCGGCAAACCGGTTCCGAAGGGCGGCGGTGGTTATTTGGTTTTGACTAAACCCTGGCCGGCGATGATGCGGACCATTTATGGAGATCCCGATCGCTTCGTGCAAACCTACTGGAGCCGTTTCCCAGGAAAGTATTTTGCAGGTGACGGCTGCAAGCGCGACAAGGACGGATACTTTTGGCTGCTCGGCCGGGTCGACGACGTGATGAACGTCGCCGGTCACCGCATCAGCACCATGGAAGTTGAGAGCGCTCTGGTCGATCATCAAAGAGTGGCGGAAGCCGCCGTCATTGGCAAAGAGCATGAGATCAAAGGCCAGGCGATCTGCGCCTTCGTGTCACTAAAGGGGGCCGTCGAAGGCAGCAACGCACTCGTTGACGAGTTGAAGGGACATGTGGCAAAAAAAATCGGCCCGATTGCCCGGCCGGATGAAATCCTCTTCGCCGCCGAGCTACCGAAAACCCGCAGCGGCAAAATCATGCGGCGCTTACTGCGCGATATAGCCGACGGTCGGGCGTTGGGCGATACCACCACCCTGGCCGATCCAACGGTGGTCGCGAAGTTGAAGGAACAATACGGCGAAGATTAAACAGCGCTCGTCGTTGGGCGAGCAAGTCCAATAAAAGGAAGAGAGGAATGCATCATCGTGATTCGTCTTAAGTTGCTATTGGCATTCGGGTTATTTTTGCTGCCGCAAGTTGCAGCGGCCCAGCATGGCGAAACGGTACGCGTTGCCTTGGGCGCGATTTCGGTGAATACCAGCGTTATTCCCGTGGGCGCTCAGTACGGATTGTTTGCTAAGTATGGTGTCAACGTCGAACCGATCTACATGGGCGGCGGTATGAATTCCATCGCGGCCGTCACCTCCAATTCCGTGCAGTTTCTGTCGGCCGGATCCACCGCCACCATCGGCGCACGCCTGGGCGGCATCGATATCATTATGCTCTCAGTGCAGTCGAACAAGCTCGATTATACGGTTTTTGCTGCGCCATCGATCAAATCGCCGAAGGATTTGAAAGGTAAAATCGTTACCGGCACCCGGCCCGGCGCTTCCGCGGACAGCGCGTTGCGTCTCTACTTGCGGCGCAATGGTTTGACGCCAGACAAAGATGTGATTTTTATTTCGGTCGCAGAAAGCCAACAGGGACGTTTGAATTCGCTTCGCAGTGGCGCGGTTGCGGCCACGGTTCTCGCCCCGCCTTATAGCGGCATCGCCAAGCAGCTCGGTTTTACCGAGCTCGCCGACTTGAGAAAGACCGACATCGAATACTCCGGAAGCGGGATCGCAGGCATGGAACCGTATATACGAAGTCATACGCGGCTGGTGGAGAATTTTCTTAAAGGCTATATCGATTCGCTGCACTTCTTCAGGACCGAAAAGGAGAAGACTTTGGCAGGCGTTATGAAATTTCTCAGGATGAACGACCGGGCGCGTGCCCAGGAAGGCTACGATTACTATGTCGATCTCATGCCGGTGATGCCCTACGCCAGCCCGAAGGCGGTGAAAACCGTGCTAGATTTTCTGGCCGAAAAGCAACCGAAGGCGGCGACGGCAAACCCCGAGGATTTTTACGACATGAGCTTTCTTAAGAAGATCGAAGAAAACGGTTTTATCAAGACGCTCGGCAGCCGGTGAGAGCCGGCGCGATCGGGAGAGACCGACAGGAGAGACATTATGAACTGGTCACAAAAAATTTTTCTTGTTATTTTTTCGATAGGCATTTTCGGGTTTTCTCCCGCCTTGGCTCAGAACAAGGCGCTAAAGAAAATCAATTGGGGCGTGACTTCCTTGTCGGCGTCCAATTGGATTCCCTGGATAGCAAAGGACGCCAAGATTTACGAGAAGAACGGCCTCGATGTCGAGTTGATCCTGGTCAAAGGTTCCGGGCAAACCTCGACGGCGATTCTCGGCGGAAGCCTGTTCGCCGCGCCGGTGGCCCTGCCGACGGTTATGCTCGCGGACCTCGGCGGCGCCGATCTCATCAATATCGCCCATACGGTGCCCGGGGTGCAGAGCAAATTGCTGGTGAAGCCGGGAATTCGCAAGGCGGAAGACCTCAAAGGAAAAAAAATCGCCACCTCGAGTCTGGGGTCGCTCGGCGATTTTCTCTTTAAATATATCTTGCGCAAGCACGGCATGGATCCCAATCGCGACGTGATCTGGATCTCGATCGGCACGCCGCCGGAACGTCTCCAGGCGCTCGCTTCGGGAGTGGTGGATGCGGCAGACCTCTCCTATCCGGCGGATGCACAAGGAGAGCGCATGGGCTTTCGAATCCTGTTCGATGCGCGGAAAGAGGTGGCCTATCCGTCGATGTCCGTGGTTACGCGGCGAAGAAATATTGTCGAGGACCGCGACACGGTGAATCGACTGATCCGTTCCCATGTCGAGGGCATTGCCTATTTTAAATCGCACAAAGACTTCGCCATGAAAGTGCTGAGCAAGTATCTCCGGATAAACGACCGGGATCTTCTGGAAGGCTCTTACGAGATCTTCAAACAGGATTTTATCGCTGTGCCGTATCCGATCACTAAGGGACTGGAAGCTACCTACGACTACGTAGCGCAGACTCGACCGGAAATTCGCAATCACAAGCCCGATGAGTTCGTCGACCCGAGCTTCATTGCCGAGTTGGATAAGAGCGGTTTTATCAAGAAGCTCTACGAACAAAAATAAGCGCGGGGTTGAGGCGAGCGCGACTTTTCCTCTTTTTCCTCGCTGCCGGCGCACCCATTTGGGATCGACTCCTGAGGAGGTAGCTTGTTTGACCCCGCGACAGCTTTATTGCTGATGCGTCGCCTCACGGTTTTTTCGTCAGCAAGCGTGTGTTCTTTCCGGCCTCGGCGATGATCCGCTCGGCGTCTTCCGGGAGTAGATAACGTTGCTCGACGAGTATTCTCGCCGCGCGTCCAAACTGCCGCATAAAATCATTTCGGTCTTTATATCTTTCTTCGATCGATAGGCGCGGGTCGCCGGTCCTTCGACGCTCTCTCTTCGTTTTGGCGAACGGAATGAAGGTGCCGAGCAAGCCTGATAATTCATTTTCGGCCAGTCCCCGCGGACGCAAGTTCCAGCCGGTATAAGTGCCGATCGGCACTTGCACGGCGGGAAGACGGATCCCCGCGAGGTCGTTGCCGTCCCTGTCGACTTTGGGAACGAGGATCGCGTACGCGCCTTGGCGGAGCGGTTGCGGGGGATGCACGGATATTTTTCCGTGTCGGATGGCCGGGCCATAGTCGAGAAAGAGTTGGCGGTTGTGCAGACCGTTGAAGCGCACGCCGGGAATTTTTGGAAAGCGCGTGCCGTTGCCATCGGGCCGCACCAAGGTTCCATCTCGAACTCTTGGATACTGACTCGGCGGCGGCACAACTCCTTTTGTCACCCAGAGATCCATGGCGGCCATCAGCGCCCGCAGGATATCGCCGGCAGGGAGCGGGTTGACCGGGAATTGACTGTCGTCTTTCACCGCCTCTGAACCAAAGGGGCTGTTGTGCTGGGCGCTAGCGATAACGTAAAGCCGGACGGTTTCCGGCAGCGCGATGTCGCGTCCCTTGCCATCTGTATGCGCCAAACAGCCGCGCTTTTGCCAATATTCGGTCGAGGTCTGGGTATGGAAAATCAAGGGATCGCTCTTTGGCCGTTTCAGAATGCCGTCGCGCCGTCCGGTCTGCGGATCGCGGATCATGTTGTAGGCATGTGGAAAGAGTTCGGGGTCGAGCTGGTTGGTGTGCTGCTGCGATGATGTGACTGGTCGGGCAAACTCGTAATTCAAATACAACCGGCCTCCGCCGGCAACGTGTGGCGCCACCGCGTCGAAGACTTGGCGGCGCGCTTCATCCTCGTTGAAGCCGTGGTAGATGAAATCGCGCAAAAAACGCCCGCTCTGCGAGCGCCCCCAAGCGTAAGCGTAACGGATGCCTGTCGCTTTCTTGCCATCCACAAGGGGGTTGGGTTTGCCGGCGGCGTCCGCGCGCTCAAAGCGCAGGAATGACACGAAATCGCGTACGACCGCGAAGCCCAAACCGAGGACGAGGGGATTTTTCGCGGGGTAGATAAATTCATAAATATAGCCGGGCTTGAAACCGCCGTGGACATAAAGATCCCGAGGACTCGGCCTAACGGTCTCCTTACCAGTGCGCGGATCTTTCGCGCAGGCGGCGAACTCCCATTGTGTCGGCGGCACGGGAGCTCTTTCGCCGTAAGACTTCTCCCGCATTGTCAAAGTGGCCCACGACTTGTCGCGCGCCGCGGCCTCATAACTTTTCACGCGCTCGTCGGCGCTGAGCGGTTGGGATTTGACGCCTTTTCGATCGACGACGATCTCGGTGCGGACCTTTGCGACGATTTCCTCGCCGTTGTTCGTCGCCGCTGGTATGTTGAGCACCAGCCAATTTTTAAGCGGCATCAAGTCGCCTTGCCAGCCGCACCATACAACCGTGTAACCCTGGCGCATGAGAAAGCCGTTGCCGGCGTCGGCGAGCGTGGTCGGATCGTTGGCTGCCGGTGCATCGTTGAGGAAGCCGAGAATTCGTTTGCTGCCGCGGTTGGGTGCGTCGAAGAAAATCTTGCCGTTCCCGCGCGCCATGTCCAGCGGCTTCAAAATACAAAAATCACTCTGATATTCGACTTTGCGGCGGCGATTGCGCGGCGCTTTGTTCAGATTGACGATGATTTTATTTAGCCGGTGTTTCGGATCGACTTCGCCATGTATTTTGCCGACGAGTTTCTCGTAAGGGCCGGTGATGGGAAATGCATGACCGGCGGCGAAAGGTTCTCGGCGTTGGACGACAATGCGGGTGATCATCGGTCAATTGCTCAACTGATGCTCTATCCGCGGCGGCAAAGTCTGTCAAGCCGATCGGCACCGGCGGTTGTTTTTGTTGTTTGCGTCAACTTCGGTAAGTTGTTAAGAGAGCAGGCACCGGTAAATCATTGCAAGGGATCTGTTGATGTTCAAAGGTGTCGGGTCGTTTATAATCGCGATGGTTCTTCTACTACTACCGAGCCATCCACTTTTCAGCGCCGAAGCCAAACCAAACCCTTCGTCAAGGCGGGACTGCCGCTCAAGCCGGCGCCGGCGCCAATGGAGGGCTTGCCCGCGAGCAATAGTTTTGGTGTCGTCGGTATCGTGAAAGACCCGCAGCATATCAACGCGACCAAGGTAGTCATCAACTGGTTTTTGAGCCAGGAAGGCCAGGATTGGTATGGCCGGGTGATGCAAAACGGCACGCGCCGGCTCGATGTCGATACCCAATGGTTGAAGGCCCTAGGTGTCGACGCGGCCAAGGATGCGCTGAGCGTGCAGGAGTACCACCGGGTGCGCAACCGCCTCGAAGATAAATTCACCAAGGTGAGAGTGCCTGCCGGGAAGTTTGCCGAGAGGGTTTTGCAGTAACGGTTTGGGTTATAATCTTATCTCGTAACGAAGGATCGATTGTTAAGGAGGCCCGCACTATGTCAAAGCGGCGAGTAAAATTTTCCCTGTTGGCATTGCTCCTGAGCTTGGGAGTCTTCAGCCGGCCGGCAGTGCGTGCCGCGTCCCCGGCTTTGACCAAAATTCGCGTCGGTTATCCGTCGCCGAGCGCGAGCATGTATCCGCTTTTCGTGACCAAAGAAGCGGGGCTATTCGAAAAGTACGGCCTCGATGCCGAGCTCATCTACGTTCAAGGCGTGCAGATGGTGCAGGTCCATACCGCGGGGCAGTTGGATTTTACCAGCACGTCGGGAATCGTTACGCTGCAATCCTCCGTGAACGGTTCGGATCTGATCCTGCTCGCCAACTCCATCGATAGCCATTTGATGAAAATCATCGCCCATCCGAGCATCGCTGGGCCGGCGGATCTCAAGGGTAAATCGATCGGTGTGACGCGCTTCGGCTCGCTCACCGATCTTGCGCTGCGACCGGTGCTGGAACACTGGAATCTGGAGCCGAACAAAGACGTAAGCCTGGTACAGATAGGCCGGCTCTCCGATCTCGTCCCGGCGATTCAGCAAAAGCGTATCGCCGCGGGCATGCTGTCGTTCCCAACTTCGTTCTTCGCCGAGAAATTGGGTCTTAAATCCCTTTATGATTTGTCCGAGTCGGGCATCGAAGTGCCGACGACGACCATCGCAGTGAGCCGCGCTTACGCCAGCGCGCACCGCGATATAGTGCTGCGCTACATGAAAGCTTACCTCGAAGGCACGCACCGGCTGCTCACTGACCGGGAGATAAGCATCAAGGCGCTGAAAAAATACGGCGGGATTCAAGACCAGGAATTGCTCGCCGCGACTTACGATCTGTTCACGTCGAAGTACATCAAAAAAGTGCCGACACTGACCGTCAAAGCGGTGCAGAATGCGCTTCAACTGGTCGGTGAAAGCAACCCGAAGGCGAAGGGGCGACGGCCCAGGGAGTTCATGGATACGAGTTACATGGATGAGCTGGAAAAGGGCGGTTTTATCAAGAAGCTCTGGCAGGGAAACTGACAGATTCGCTTTCCAGCGGCACGCCACGGAACGAAACACTCTGCAGAGTTTTTATTGAATGAATCGCGCGGAGCTGGAATTACGCACGGGACGGTTTTACCTTGACAAGCGAATGGGACTCAGAATAGCTTTCCAACTACTGCGCGGAAATTCTGCGATACCAAGGAGAGGCAATATGTCGATGTTTAATCGCCGGGTGATTGTATCGTTCGCTGTTTTAGTCGCGGTGGCCGCGACCCTCGGATCAAGTCAGCTGGCCCGCGCGGCGAGCGTCGAAGAGATCGCTCTCATGAACCGCGCCGACCGTCAGAAACTGCTCGTCGAAGGTGCCAAAAAAGAAGGTAAAGTGTCCTGGTATACCACGCTGATCGTCGATCAGGTGGTACGCCCGGTCAAAGAAGCGTTCGAGAAGGAATATCCATTTCTTCAAGTGGAATTTTTCCGCGGCAACTCCGAGCGCGTCGTCCAGAAGATGCTTGCGGAGTATCAGGCGAAGCGATACGACGTCGATATCATCGACGGCACCGTATCGCCGACGATGGTCCGGCGCGCCGGTTACCTGCAGCGGTTTTATTCGCCGATGCTGGCGGCATATCCTGCCGAGCTCAAAGACGCGCAGGGATTCTGGGGTTCGACGAACTTATATTTTTTCGCCACAGGTTATAACACCAAGATGGTAAAACCCAATGAGGTGCCGAAAACCTACGAAGACCTTCTTAACCCGCGCTGGAAAGGGCAGATGATGTGGTCGACCAGCCGCGGATCGGGCGCGCCGATTTTCATCGGCACGATTCTAGGCACGATGGGACAAGAAGCGGGCAAGGCTTACCTGCAAAAATTAAAGGCGCAAAACATCGCCAAGAGCACCGCCAGTAATCGCCAGATCTTGGATTTAACGATCGCCGGCGAGTATCCGCTCGCGCTGCATATATTCAATCACCACGCCTATATCAGCAAATCCGCCGGGGCGCCGGTAGACTGGCAGCCGCAGGAGCCGGTGACCGCGACGATTCAGACTATCGCGCTGGCGAAATACTCGCCGCATCCGCACGCGGCGATGCTGTTACTCGACTTCGTCTTGTCCGAAAAAGGGCAGAAGGTGTTTCAGCAAGCGAACTATCTGCCGTCAGATCCGAAAGTGCCGGCCAAGCAGACCGATCTGAAACCCGGCGGCGGCCGTTTCAAGCGGGCCTACTATATCAACCCCGACGTGCAGTACGACAAAGGCAACGAATGGGTTGATTACTTCAATAAAGTTTTCGTGAAATAGCGACGGCCGAGCGCCGTGTCCAAACAAACGCCATCAGAAACCTACGGCTTCTCACCGAAGTCGGGCGCCGTAAGCATAGCGCGGGGGCTGTTCGGATTCGCCTGGTCGCGCCGATTCGACAGCGCGACGGCTGTCATGGTCGTAGTCTCGTTGGTTATCGCGTACCTGGTGCTCCCACCGCTTTATTCGGTCATTCAAACCAGCTTGTTCACGACCAAACTCACCGGCGAGATCGATCAGTTCACTTTTCGCTACTATCGGGATCTCTTCGCCGAGCTCCAGGTTCTCGGCCCCTTTCTCAACACAGTCTATTTCTCCGTCGGCAGCGCCGTGCTGGCAACCGCGCTCGGCGGGACCATAGCCTGGATCGTGACGCGAACGGACGCGCCGGTGCGCACTTTGGGCTACTTTACGGCATTTGCTTCGTTCGGCACGCCATTCATCCTCTATACCATCGGCTGGCTGCTGCTCCTCGGCCGGGCCGGGCCGGTGAATTACTGGTTGAAGATCTGGCTCGAGCAAACCACACCGGTGGTCAACGTTTATTCGCTGTTCGGCATGATCTTCGTCGAGTCGCTGCTCTGGTCGCCATTCGTGTTTCTGATGTTGGCAGCGGCATTTCGCTCGATGGATCCGTCGCTCGAAGAGGCCTCGTCGGTGTGCGGCGCGCGGCTCTCGCAGACCCTGCGCCGGGTATCGCTCCGATTGCTACTGCCGGCATTTTTCTCGGTGCTTCTGTTGATTTTTATCCGTTCTTTCGAGTCTTTCGAGATCCCCGCCCTAGTGGGACTTCCTGGCGACGTGCGCGTAATGACGACGTCGATTTATATCGACGCGCAAAAAATGCCGGCGCAATACGGCAGCGCCGGAGCGTTTTCCGTGCTGCTTATGATCGTGGTAGCCTGTGCGCTCTATTACTATTTTCGCATGACGCGCGAAGGAGAGCGGTTTCAGACGGTCACAGGAAAGGGTTATCGCCCAACCGTGATTCATCTCGGGCGCTGGCGCTATGCCGCGACGGCCGTGCTGCTCGTGTATTTCACGGTGCTGCTGGTGCTGCCATTTCTCATCATTCTGTGGGCATCGCTCCTGCCGTTTTACAGCCAGCCATCCCTAGAGGCGATTTCCCGTTTCACTTTAAAGAACTACGTCACCGCGCTGCATTTTCCGAAGATCACCGAGTCGATCAAAAACAGCCTTTTGCTCGGTGTCGGTAGCGCCAGTGTGGTGATGCTGCTGACCCTGTTTGCCTCCTGGCTGCTGGTGCGGACGAAACTGCGCGGCCGGTGGCTGCTCGACCTGCTGACGACACTGCCGCTGTTGTTTCCCGGCATTGTCATGGGGCTCGCGATCCTGCGCTTCTATCTGTTCGTGCCGATTCCAGTTTACGGCACGTTGTGGATTCTGCTCATCGCCTTTGTCACCCGCTACGTCCCTTACGGCATTCGCTACACGCATTCGGGCTTGCTGCAATTGCACAGAGAGCTGGAGGAAGCGGCCTATACCTCGGGGGCGTCGTGGTCGAACTGCATGCGCCGAATCATCATGCCGCTGATCACGCCGTCGTTTATCGGCGGCTGGGTTTTTATCTTTCTATTGTCCGCCAAAGAGCTGTCGATGTCGGTTTTGCTCGTTAGCCCGCAAACCCCAGTGGTCTCAGTTGCCATTTTTGACCTTTGGGAGAACGCGCAAATCGGCGAGCTTGCCGCTTTCGGTGTGATCTGGACGGCAATCTTGGTATCCATCGCGGTGATTTACTATCTTTTCGCGCGCCGCTACGGCGTGCAGCAAAATTGATTCGACCGTTGATGATTTCACCTGCCGGCCTGTTCCGTAGCGGCCGTGTCTTGGGTCGTCAACTGGAATACGGCAAATAGGAATGTAGCTCAGCCATCGAGCTTCGCGTCAAATTGACTCGCGTTACTGCAAGGGCGTAATTAGACTCGTATATATGGCTATATCTCTAGGTGAACCCACCACGGCTAAAGCTGTGCGTCAGTGGGTGGAGCGAAACAATCACGCCACGGACCGCTTCCGCGCGATTGCCGAGCAGTACGAGTCCCACCGCAAAGAGCATGGCTGCTACGATGTCTATCCTTACCCGAACGGCCAGCTGCTCGGCGCGCTGGCGGCGAGCCATCGGGCGCGGCGGTTGCTCGAAGTCGGCTGCGGCTTGGGTTACAGCGGATGCTGGCTCCTGCACGGCGCTGGTGCGGGTGCTACGCTCGACACGATCGAGGTTAATGACGACCACGCGCGGATCGCTGGGGAGCATTTTCGCTGCGAAGGCTTTGGCGATCGTATAATTATTTTAGCCGGACGAGCTTCGATAGTTTTACCCGGTCTGAATCCTTCCTATGACATCATCTACTTCGACACCGATCCCGCCGAGTCCTTGCCCAGTCTCGATCACTTCACACGGTTGTTGAAGCCCGGCGGGTTATTGATCTCCACAAATCTCTTTCTCGGCCAATACGCCCCGGATTTGCCGGGGCTCGAAAAGACCGCGGCGTATCGAATGCGGATTCTCGACGCCGGGCAGTGGTTTACCGCCTATCTCGCCGACGGCACGGCGCTCAGCATCCGCCGCTGAAGACTAGTTCAAGCTAAACGAAAATTTCTATGCATGGCCCAACACGGAATAGAAATCCGCTTTAACGAGCAAGCTGCCGATCTCCCTATGGATCGACCTCGCTTATGGTGAGCGCGGCGCTGATTCGTTAATCAACATCCGCTTCCTGTCTGTCGAGAAGCTGTTGGCACCCAAAAATCTGTGGGTGAATTAATCCCAACGACGAACATTGCGATTGGATCGGGGACATGAGGAGGGGCCAGGAACGGTGAAACGCGTCATAAAGCGGCGAGAGTGACATCTCACAAAGCCATCGTGGGAGAGCGGAAAATCGAGCAGGCACAAAAATTCGCAGAAAACGTCGGTCTTGGAGCCTACAAGGTATTTGCGCTGTGACCCAGAGTACGCGAAAATGACTCTGGTCGTTTGTCGTCATGGATCGATTGCATATTTTTCTCTGGGCCCTCATTGCCGGTCTCGCAATCCGGATCGTCATGCATTTCGTCGACAAGAACCGGATTCAAAATGAGATCGAGTCCAAAGGCGGCCGGGTCTTATCCATCCGATGGACACCTTTCGCGCGCGGCTGGTTTTTCGAGAAAAATGAAAGGCACTACCAGGTCACCTACACGGATCGCTCGGGCGCCCCCGAGACCGCGACTTGCAAAACCAGTTTATTCACCGGGATCTATTGGGCGGAAGGTCCGCGGTTGGAGGAAGCCACGCCGCGTTTTATTCCACGTCATAGTTGCTCCGGCTGCGGCTTCGCGCTCAACGCCGAATGGCGTGTCTGTCCGAATTGCGGCAAGGCGACTGAGCTCGCTTGATTCGCTCGTCAATGAACATTGCGCATGGCGATCGCGTATCATGGTGAGGAACCTCGCGCCGTGATTTCGAATCAATCTTTGCTATAGCGTCGGCGCGGTTTCGAATTCGGCCGCTTCTCTTCCCTTCGCTTGCCAGCGGTAAACCGCTAGTCCGATCGCGATCGCGCCGAAGCTGGCGTAGCGCGTGGCTCGGCTTGAAAGCGCGATGCTGACGAGGCAGAGCGCCGTGGGCGGAATGCTGATCGCGATGACGCCGGTGAGGCCGAAGGGAATGCGATGCGGGCAGGGCAGATGGGGTTCCTTGATGCGCACCCAGACGAGCGCGGCGAATTCCAGCATCAACGCCGCCGCATAGAGAAACATATACAGCTCAATGATATCCTGGAACAAAAAAGGGGTTAGAAAAGAAATTCCGGGGCCATATTGCCGTGCAAGTATGTCGGGTAGTCGACGAACGTGACCGGGTTCGCACGTTGTCGCCTAAACTCTAGACCCAGCTGATCCAGCCTTCCTAAAAGCCCCAGACCTACCGAAGGCGCGCTCTACCCAAACGAGGTAGCCGTCGGCAACGCAAAAAAAGTCAATGCGACGAGCGAAGAGAAACCGAAATCGTGGCGCAGGCGAGATTGCTCTAGAGGGGACTCGCGGAACGGCTGCGCAGAATTGTGGTCGACGTTGGAGTTTGTCACCGGGTTGGACGCAGAATTACGGCCGGCGCGGCAGCACGACTTTGTCGGCGCTGTCAAAGCTGCTACACTGCGGGGCCGATCATTGCTTTCACGCCGCGCCCAGAATGCCATGAGCCCATCCACTCAAGAGCGTCATCGCTCGATCGAGACTATGAAGCGGAAAATCTTCGATCAATGGCTTACGACTGAGCCAGCCGAAGTGAGCCGCGGCAAAAGAATTATTCGTTCGGCGCTCAAAATCATTGTCATCGTCGCCCATGATTTCATCCAAAACTTGGTGAAGCTCCAGGCGATGGCGCTGGCGTTCAAGACGCTCCTGTCACTGGCGCCGTTGTTGGCGGTGGTGTTTTCCCTGCTTAAGGCCTTCGGTGTTCACAATCGCATGGAGCCGGCGCTGCTCGAAGCGCTGTCTCCTCTCGGTGAAAAGGGCCAGGAAATCACCGCTCACCTGATCGGTTTCGTCAACAAGATGAGCGCGGGGGCGTTGGGCAGCGTCGGTTTGGTGACTTTATTCATTACGGTTTTGTCGCTGATGAGCTCCATCGAAGAAGCGTTCAATCATATCTGGCGCGTCAAAGCGTCGCGCAAGCTGGCGCGGCGCTTCAGCGATTACTTGAGCGCTATACTCGTCGGTCCGATATTGGTATTTGCCGCGGTGACGATCACCGCGACTTTGCAAAACAACGCTATTGTTCAAGCGCTGCTCTCGCTTCAGGCGCTCGGCGCCGTACTTCTCGTTCTCCTTCGTCTGGTTCCCTATGCGACGCTGTGGGCCGCCTTCACCTTCGTTTACCTCTTTATACCGAACACGCGCGTCCGCCTACGCTCGGCGTTGGTGGGTGGCTTGGTGGCGGCGATTCTTTGGCAAACGGTCGGTTGGGGCTTTGCCGTGTTCGTGGCTTCGTCAACGCGCTATTACGTCATCTACTCGAGCTTTGCAATTCTTTTGCTTTTTCTCCTTTGGCTCTACGTCGGCTGGGTGATCGTTTTATTGGGCGCGCAGGTGAGCTACGCGCACCAGCATATCCATTATTTTCTCGGCGACCGGGAACTCTTGGCACAAAGTCCGGCCGGGCGTGAGAGGCTGGCGCTGCACATGATGCTGGTGATCGGGCGTAATTTTTACCAGGGGCGCGATCCCATGAACGTTGCCGAACTCGGCGTTCATCTGGGTCTTCCCGCCGGCATCGTGCAGGAATTCATGGTCATGTTCGCGCAGAGCACACTCGTGCTGCCTTTGGCCGATGAAGACACCTATGTCCTGGGTCGCGACCCGGAGACCATCGGCATCAAAGATATTCTAGATTGCGTGAGAAATGGCGGCAAAGGCATGCGCGTCGACGGCGCACGCAGCAAGGATGAAAGGGCCATCGACGACTTGCTGGCCGACGTGGATCGGTGCGCGGTCCGGGCGCTGGAAGAAAAGACTCTGCAAGGGTTGATATCGAGTCTGAGCCCGCCGCCAGAACGGCGCGGTTAATCATGCCGGGAATTCTTTTCAACGGCTGCGGAATAGGCGCTTGAAGAATGAGCTAAATCCTTGCTCGACGTTCTGCGGCAAACCCGACTCGGCGAGCTTTCCGGTATTCAAATTGACCGACGGATTTTCCACCGGCCCGGTGACCTTCAGGGGCACGACGATCCGTCCCTGCTTGTTCTTGAAAAAATTGGTCACCCGGCCGCGCCCCGCGCGCGCGGAGGCTTGCGGCGCCAGCGCCGTGCTGACCGCCATGTCCAGGGTCGGCTGTTCGAGGGTCATGGTGCCGTTGCCGGTGACCTCCATCTGCGGGTTGACTAGATAAAATCGGGTGAACTCGGCATAGCCGCCGCCGATGATAAAATCCGCCTCCAGCGTTTGAAACGTGGTGGCTTGGCGCCGCTCGTCCTTGGACAGGCCGATCATGCCCGTGACCCGCTCGATTTTTTTGATCAGATCGACGTTGGTGAGTTCGCCGTCGCGCGCGATGAGTTTGCCGTTGCCCTGCAAGCGCCGACTTACCGGGCCGCCGCCCAACGGCAGCTTGATCAAAACTTCACCGTTTAGAGTACCTTTTAACGCGCGCTTACCATGAACTTTTACATCCTTAAATCGGCCGCGCACCTCGGTCACCAGGCTGGTCGATGGACCGGCGACGTTCATGGACAAGCCCATGGGACCGGAAATCTCGGTGTCTTTCGGCGCCAGACCGAAGACCGACAGAATCTGAAAGACCGGTTTGGCATCGACATGATCCGTGTCGAGGTTGAGGTTGATCCGCGGGGTTCCCGATAAATTGCTCACGTCGCCCTGCACCGGCAAGGTCAGGTCCTGAATTGTCAGCCGATTGTTCTTAAGCTGGAGGAGCGCTTTGTCTTCCTGGTAATTCAGATCGCCTTTCAGCGAAACGGTTTTGAGGCCGGGGTAGCTGAACGAAGCGTGAAACGGAAACGGCGCATTGCTGGAAAACTCGCGCAAGGACAGATCGATGCCCTTGATACGGACCGGTGCTCGTCCCTTGGTGATGACGTTGAGCGCGCCGCCACGGACCCTCAGCTTGCCTGGGATCAGTAGCGGCGGCGCGACGGCTTCGGCCGCACGCGGCGCATCGGCTCGTCGCCGTGCATCGCGCCGCGCCGCCGGCGCCGTTTTTTTTCCGGCGATATCGGAATAATTGAAAGTACCGTCGGGCTGCTTCAATAAATTGAAGATCGGCTTGTCGAGCACCAGCTCGGAAACTTCAAAGCGGCCGTGCAAGAGCGGCCAAAGCCTGAGGCGCAACTGGACCTGTTGCGCAAAAAAGAAGGTGTTGTTCGCAAACGCCGGGCTATCGAAAACTCGCAAATTCGACATGCGGATCGACGGCGTCGGAAGGAGGCCCAGACGGACTTCGTTAACATCGACGCGGCGGTTGAGCGCCTCCTCGATGCGCGGCAGATACGTGCGCTTGAACAATCCTAGGTCGATGAAATGGGGCACGACAAGGATGACCGCGATCAGCAAGGCGATGACGCCGAGCGCGATCCACGCCGCTCGTTTGATCCGATAGCTCCATGAGGGTAAGTCTATAGTCGGCGATGAAACTGCGTCGGGCATCTTCTGACTCTTGGCTCAAGCCATTATACGCGATCGGTGCTTGTTTCCAAAGAATTCCAACCAGACTTTTCAGTCGTTCCAACGTGTCTCTAATTCGAGACTATCGAACGATCCCCCGCCTAGGCAATCGTGCGGCGCGCATTATCAGAGCAGGCTTCTCGGACGTGCAATCAGGCGGCGATTTTCAATCGCCCCGGGGAAATAGTAGCGACGGCGACGACTATTTGTTAGCATAACGGCCTTTGAAGGGTCAGCACCGCTTTGGAACTCGCACTGGAAATCCTGCCTCAGGTCATTCTGGATGGCATTGTCTTGGGCTTTATGTACGCGCTGATTGCCTTGGGTTACACCATGGTCTACGGTGTCTTGGAGTTCATCAACTTCGCCCATAGCGAGATCTTTGTTATCGGCGCCTTCGTCGGCGTCGAAATGATGTTGTTGCTGCAGAGCGCAGGCTATCTCGGCACGCTTCATCCCGCGGTTATCTTGTTCCTCGTCATCGTCGCCGCGATGGCGATTAGCGGCGTCGCGGCGATGGCGCTTGAACGGGTGGCCTACCGACCGCTTCTCGGCGGCCCGCGCCTGGTAGCGTTGATTTCGGCGATCGGCGCGTCATTTTTTTTGCAAGACGCTCTGCGCCTGTTTGAAAGTCTGTGGCGCAACACATTTTATCTTAATTACCCCAGCCTGGATTTTCTCGAGCGAAACCTGCCGCTCACCGCAAACCTGGTGATTCCGGTGAAATCGCTGTTGGTGATCGTCACGGCGCTGTTGACGCTGACGGGGCTGTCGTATTTCGTCAATCGAACCAAGATGGGCATGGCGATCCGTGCGGTGGCGCAAGATCCGGAGACGGCTTCGTTGATGGGCGTGGCGGTGAATCGGGTCGTCGCGTTGACGTTTTTTGTCGGCGGCGCCTTGGGCGGCTTGGCCGGCGTGCTTTTCGGCATCCATTACAGTCTGGTCAATCCCTACACCGGTTTCATTCCCGGCATGAAGGCCTTCACCGCTGCTGTGCTCGGCGGCATCGGCAACATTCCGGGCGCTGTGGTCGGGGGCATGATGCTCGGTCTGTTGGAGGCGTTCGCCGCGTCTTACCTCTCGTTGCTGACCAACGGCGCTTTCGGCGCCGAATACAAAGACGTTGTCGCATTCCTGGTTTTAATTCTCATCCTGATCTTTCGGCCCCAGGGGCTGCTCGGCGAGACCGTCCGGGAGAGCAAAGCGTGAGCCGCGCGCTAACCCTGCTATTTTTGTGTCTTTATATCGTTGCCAGTTGCCTGCTGGCTCTTTTCTTTCCCCAGTCGGTTCTTGCTTTCCTAGCGGTCGAAGCCTCGTTGCTCTTCCTTTACTATGTGACGGCACCGCGTAACGTTAAATTTTTTCTCAGCGCGATCTTACTCCTGGTACTGCTACCGGTGCTCGGTTGGTCAAACGGCTACTATCTCGAAGTGGCGATCCAGATCGGCATCTATGTTGCCCTCGCGTTGGGACTCAACATCGTTGTCGGCTTTGTTGGCCTGCTCAATTTGGGCTTCGTCGCTTTCTATGCCATTGGTGCTTATCTCTGGGCGATCTTCGGCTCGCCCCAAGCCAACGCATTCATCAGCGGCGGTATATTCCCCTTGTCGGCCAATTGGTTTTTTCCGTTCTTGCTCTTGAGCGTTGCCGTCGGCGCCGTGACCGGAATTCTCTTGGGCTTGCCGGTGATGCGCTTGCGCGGCGATTATCTCGCCATCGTTACCCTCGGTTTTGCCGAAGTCGTACGCGCGCTGATGAATAATCTCGACAAGCCGATCAATTTTACCAACGGTCCGCGCGGCATCGCGCCGATCGCTAAGCCGCCGTTGTTTTTTCAGCCGCTGCTGGAATTTTTCGGCTTGCAAGTTCCCGAGGCGAAACTCTATCCGCTGTATTTTTATTTTCTGATTCTGATCATCGTCTGCGCGATTGTCGTAGTCACGCGCCGCCTGGAGCATTCCCGCATCGGCCGTGCGTGGAAGGCGATCCGCGAAGACGAGGTTGCCGCTGCCGCGATGGGCGTGCCGGTGGTGCGCATGAAGCTGCTCGGTTTTGCCGTCGGCGCCTCTTTTGCCTGCGCCGTCGGCGTGTTGTTCGCCGCCAAGCAGGTTTTCATCAATCCCGAGAGCTTTACTTTCATGGAATCCATCGGTGTCCTGGCAATGGTGATTCTCGGCGGCATGGGGTCGATCCCGGGCGCCGTGCTCGGGGCCACCGGCGTCACGATTCTCAATTTGCAACTGCTCAAGGGCTTGTCGTTGTGGCTGAACGGACTGCGTCAATCGGGGGCGGTGCTGACGATTCCCTGGCTCGGCAGCTACTCGCTCAGCCAGCTGCCGGTACAGTTCGAGCCGGCGAAGTATGAGCGCATGGTCTTTGGTTTGATTTTGATCTTAATGATGATCTTTCGCCCGCAGGGAGTTTTGCCGCCGGGCCAGGGGCGCAAAAATTAATATGGCCCTGCTGGAACTTCGCGGCGTATCCAAGCGCTTCGGCGGCTTGCAGGCGCTCGCCGGAGTAAGTCTCGTTTTGGACGAGGGCATGATCGCGTCGCTTATCGGTCCTAACGGCGCCGGCAAGACCACCTTGTTCAATACCTTGACGGGTCTCTACCGCCCCGACGAAGGGGAGATCGTTTTTCGCGAGCGCTCCCTCGTCGGTCTTAAGCCCGATAAAATCACCGCTGCGGGCATCAGTCGGACTTTCCAAAACATACGTCTGTTCGCGCACATGACGGTTTTGGAAAATGTCCTCGTGGGCATGCACGCGCGGCTGAAAACCGGCTTGCCGGCGATTCTCATCAGCTCCAAGGGATTTCATCTGCAAGAGAAGGCGGCCCGTCTCAGGGCGATGGAATTGATCGATCTGGCCGGACTCAGCGGCCGGGAAGATGAGTGGGCGCAGCAACTCTCCTACGGCGAGCAGCGCCGCCTGGAAATCGCCCGGGCGTTGGCCGCTGCGCCCCAGCTTTTGCTTCTCGACGAGCCGTCGGCAGGAATGAACACCGCCGAGGCGCGCTCGTTGATGGAGCTCTTTAAGGAGCTCATCGGAAAGTATGTCAAGGCGATCCTGCTGATCGAGCACAATATGCGCGTCGTCATGAGCATCTCGCATCGGGTACATGTGCTGGACTACGGCGAAAAGATTGCCGAGGGTGATCCCGATCAAGTGCGCCAGGATCCGCGCGTGATCGAAGCGTATCTCGGCCAGGGTTCGTGGGCGGAGCATGCTCCAAGTTAACGACCTCCACGTCTACTACGGTGCGATCCACGCCTTGAAAGGCGTTTCGTTCGCCGTCCAGCGCGGTGAATTGGTGACGCTGCTGGGCGCCAATGGCGCGGGCAAGACCACGACGCTAAAGACCCTGTCCGGTTTGCTGCATCCGGCGCGCGGTTCGGTCCAGCTCGAAAGTGAAGCGCTGCACAAGATCGAGAGTCACGACATCGTGCGCCGGGGCGTTGCCCATGTGCCGGAGGGGCGCAAGGTTTTTCCGCGCTTTACTGTGTTGGAGAATCTCAAGATCGGCGGTTACGCGCGCCATCAGAGCGCCCTCGGGCCGGAGCTGGATTTTGTTTTTCAGATGTTCCCGCGCTTGAAGGAGCGGCAGAAACAATACGCCGGCACGCTCTCCGGCGGCGAGCAGCAAATGCTCGCCATCGGCCGGGCGCTGATGGCCAAGCCCAAGTTGCTGCTCCTCGACGAGCCCTCCATGGGGCTGGCGCCAAAGATCGTCGAGCAGATTCTCGAAACGATTCGCGCGATCAACGCCAAGGGCGTGACGGTGTTGCTGGTCGAGCAGAACGCCGCCATGGCGCTTGCGATCTCGCATCGTGGTTATGTCTTGGAAACCGGCAAGGTGATTCTCGAAGGCACGGCCGCTGAATTGGCCGGCAACGATCTAGTCCGCCAGGCGTATCTCGGCGGATAAATTCATCCCTGCCGACTTTCATCGCCGCCGTCGAACGGTTAAACTCAAGCTCAGTGCAATATCAAAACCGACAGATCATCTTCGGCCCGGGCACCGTAACGCCTGCGGTCAAGTTTCTCCTCATCGTCAATACCGCGGTTTTCGTCGGGCAAACATTGATCGGCGCTAGCGCCGATTACCGCCTGACGGTTTATTTCGGTTTGGTCCCGCCGCTCGTGCTGCACGAGTTTTATCTCTGGCAGTTGTTCACCTATCAGTTTTTGCACGGCGGATTGTTGCATATCTTGTTCAACATGCTCGCGGTGTGGATGTTCGGTTGCGATCTGGAGCGGCGCTGGGGCAGCAATTTTTTTCTGCGTTACTATTTCATTTCGGTGATCGGCGGCGGCATTCTCAATACCCTTTTTGTGCCCAACCAACTCGGTCCGACCATTGGCGCCTCGGCCGGCGTTTACGGCATTTTGCTCGCCTATGGGCTGATTTATCCGAACCGCATCGTTTACTTCTATTTTTTGTTTCCCATCAAGATAAAGTATTTCGTCATGATCATTGGAGCCATCGCGCTCTACTCTGCGATGCAGTCCGGCCAAAGCGGCATCGCCCATCTGGCCCATCTCGGCGGCATGATTTTCGGTTACCTTTATTTGCGCGGGGGCAATCCGTGGGATCGGTGGAAGTCTTTTAATTTATGCGATCGATGGAAACTGTACCAGGACCGCCGGCGCCTCGCACGACTAAAAAAGCGCTTTCAGGTTTACCCCGGCGGCAAAGACGACGACTCTGGGCCGACATTTCACTGAGTTTAATCGACGCCTTATTGTGGGCGAGCGATTAGAGCTTTTCCCACGAAATTAAGAATACTCCGAGGACCACCAAGAGCACGGCGCCGATTTTCTGCGCCGTGAGCTGTTCCACGCCTTTCAGAAAAACAGCCGAGAGCGGCAAAACGAACAGCGATGAGGCGTTGACCAGCGGCGAGATGATCGATACTCGCTCCATGCCCAGCGCGGTGAAGATAAAGGCATAAGACAGAAAGTTCATAAAACCGGCGGCGCCGAATAGTCGGAACCCGTGCGATGCCGATGCCGCGAGCGGCTTTTTCTTTTCAAAGACCGAGTACATGATCAGCATGGCCACGAAGGATGTGGTGGCGGCGATGGCTGCGCCGAGAATCGGCGAATGGATGTGGAGCACGCCGACACGGACGACATTGTCGCGCGCCGCGAACAGAAATGCGGCAGTGAGCGGAAAGAGAAGGTCTTTGGTGCGCCAGGTTTTGTTCGAACCGCGCCAGGAGAGACATGCAATGCCGATGACGATGGAAAACGTGCCCAGGAGATTAGTCAGACTAGGTCGTTCTTGAAGAAAGGCCACGGCGAAGAGAGTCGCGAACAGCGGGCTGCTGTTAGTCAAACAGGATGATATGGCTGCGCCGAGACGGTCCATGCCTTTAAAAATGAAATAGCGCGCTACGCCGGGAACAAAGATGCCGACCAGCACGAAAAGCGAATTGGCCGGCACCCAGAGATCGATCCGGCCGGTGAATAGCCCAACGTAAATCCAAAGAAACAGCGCATTGACGCCAAGGTTGGCGAGCAGGCCGCGGAAGTAGTCGACGGACAACACACCGCGGTTGATGAAGATCATCGAAACCGCAAAACAGAACGAACCGCAGAGACCGATGAATATGGCGAGCATGACACGTGAGAGGCGACCTTAACCTGCAGCCGTTGCCGAAGCAAACCGGCTGGTGCATGCTCCGCTGATAAAGAAATTTGGGTGGGACGCCAGTTTCAGCCTTGGCGGCGAAATGGATTGTGGGCCTGATGGGTTTATTTGACGACTTGTCCGGCGTGCATGGTATTCCGCTCGATAGCGCATCGGCGATTTATCCAAACGGTGGAGCAACCAACCGCTGTCCATTGTTCTAAACCGCTTCCGAGTCGCTTTTCTGCAGTTTCGCCACTGCTCCCGTTCGGTAAATTGGCACCAGTTTGCGCCACCGACGCGATGTGCTACCTATGAGAGATTGCCGATTGGCGAACGGGATTTCACAGCGATGGCAGAGCGAAATTTTTCACCTTCTGAGCTTTACGAGGCATGGCCCGTGCTCTCGTTGGAAGAGCGCGTCGAGGGATTTGAATACCTCAAGCGTGATGACGCCGACGATTTTTTCCTGCAGTTGAACGCCCGCGATCGCGCCGAGCTTTTGCTAGCGTTGCCAGTTGGAGAGCGGCGGCTGTGGATGCGCTTGCTCGCTCCCGACGACGCCGCCGATGTGATTCAGGAGGCACCCGTCGACGATCGCGAAAGCCTGCTTACGTTGTTTGACGATCAGACCGGCCGTGAAGTTAAAGGTCTTCTCCACTACGCGGAGGACCAAGCAGGCGGCTTGATGAACACGCGCTATTCGCGCCTGCGCGCCGATATGACTGTCGACGAAGCAGTGAGCTATCTGCGCAAGGACGCACGTACGCGCGAGCGGACGATTTACTATGTCTTTGTTATTGATAGCGAGGAGCATCTGCTCGGTGTGGTCTCTTTTCGCGATCTGCTGGTGTCTCCCGGCGATAAGCTGGTACGCGACGTTATGCGCACGGAAGTGATTTCCGCTCCGGAAGATCTTGACCAAGAAGCGCTCAGTAAATTGTTCATGCGCCATCATCTGCTGATGATGCCGGTCGTCGATGCCGAGGGACGGATCAAGGGCGTTGTCAGTGTCGACGATATCGTCAACGTCGTTCAGGAGGAGGCTACCGAAGATATTCAAAAACTTGGCGGCGTGGAAACTCTGGAAGGGCCTTATCTGCAGGTTCCGTTGCTGCGCATGATCCGCAAGCGCGCCGGTTGGTTGGCCGCGTTATTTTTGGGCGAAATGCTGACCGCCACGGCCATGGGGCAATTCGAGACTGAAATCGCCCGCGCCGTAGTGCTCGCTTTGTTCGTGCCGCTGATCATCAGCAGCGGCGGCAATTCCGGCTCGCAGGCGACCACGCTGGTCATTCGCGCCATGGCTCTGGGCGAAGTGCGGCTGCGCGATTGGTGGCGGGTCATTCGCCGCGAAGTGATCACCGGCCTGGGCCTGGGAACAATCCTGGCGAGCATTGGTCTCATCCGCATTCTCGCCTGGCAGGGATTGTTCAACGCCTACGGCGACCATTATTTCCTGGTCGCCTTAACGGTGGCGTTTAGTCTTATCGGTGTGGTCCTGTGGGGCTCGGTAGTAGGATCGATTCTGCCGTTTATCCTGCGCGGTTTGGGCTTCGACCCCGCCAGCGCATCGGCGCCGTTCGTCGCCACACTGGTCGACGTGACCGGTTTAGTGATTTATTTCACCATAGCCGCGGTGGTCCTGCAAGGCACCTTGCTCTAATCCGCCGCCGCCCTTCCCGAAGTCCCATCGCAGACTCCCCAGTGCCCGTCTGCCGCGCCGCGCTTTCTCGACCCCACAGATTACGCTATCATTCTCGAAGCGCCAGAAGAAAGAAACGCGATGACTATCCCCGCGGAGATAATTGTCAGTAAACTTTCGAGCTGGATCGATCCTGCCCATATTTCGCGCGACCCTGAGCTGCTCGACGAGCTGTCGTGGGATGCATTGAGCGAGGGACGGATCCATCCAGCGCATGAGCCCGAAGTGCGCGCGCCGCTCTGCGTAGTCCGACCGCGAAGCGCCGAGGAGGTTCAACGCATCGTGCGCTTTGCCAATCAGGAAAAAATCGCTTTGGTGCCGTTCGGCGGCGGCTCGGGACTCATGGGCGGGGCGCTATCGATCGGTCCTTGCGTGACTGTCGACTTGCGCGGCATGGACCGTATTCTCGAAATCGATCCGGTGGCGCGAGCGGCGCGCGTCCAAGCCGGTGTGGTCTTGGAATCTTTGGACCAGAAATTAAACGAAGCGGGGTTCATCCTCGGCCACGATCCCTGGACGGTGCCGGTGGCGACGGTCGGAGGCGCGATCTCGACGAACAGCGTCGGCTACCGCGCCGGGATTTACGGTTCGATGGGCGAGCAGGTTTTAGGTCTGCAGGCGGTCCTGCCCAACGGCGAGCTGCTGCGCACGCGCGCGGTATCGAAACATTCGGCCGGCTTGAATCTCAACGCGCTTCTAATCGGCGCCGAAGGCTGTTTCGGCATCATCACCGAAGCCACCCTGCGAATTTTTCCAAGACCTGCGGCGCGGGTATTTCTTGGCTTCCTGTTTTCCTCTTTTGAAATCGGTTACACGGCGATTCAGAGCCTATTCGCCGCACGCCTGCGCCCGGCGATGCTCGACTTCGGTGACGATGTGGACAAGCACGAACCAGGAGCGTTGCTCTATTTGGTTTTCGAGGGCACCGAGGAGCTGGTTTCGGCTGAGCAGGAACTGGCTGAACGGATTTGTTTAGCCGGCGGTGGCGCAGACGTCGGTCGAGAGGGACCGGAGCAGTTCTGGCTCGCGCGCCATGACATCGCGCGCCGCTTCATGCGCAATCGCCGCCAGCGCCGCGAGCGCGGCCGGGATGGCATCTGCCGCGATTGGATTCATGTCGCGCTGCCGGCCTCGCAAGTGCTCGTCTACAAACTTGCGGCGCAGGAGATCGTGCGTCGCCATGGTGTCGATCTCCAAGAGAGCGGTTTGTGGGTCCAGCCGGAATTATTTTCCATGCGCTTGAGCGCCGAGGAGAGCGCGACGACGCCCAACGCGCGGCTTACCTTGGAAGAAACCGTCGAGGCATTGCTCCACTTAGCCCAGCAAATGGGCGGGTCGATGGAGTATACCCACGGCGTCGGTGTCAAGCTCGCGCCGCTCATGGCCGAAGAACATGGCTACGGCTTGGAAGTGATGCGGCAGATTAAGAAAACCCTCGACCCCAACAACATATTAAACCCGCGCAAATTAGCGCTGTGATCGGCGCGCTGTTCTCTGCTTTTGATCAGCCGCACGGCGCGATGTGCTTTCTTGCGCGGGAGAAAACCACCCGTTAGTATTTCCGCGAAGCTTGACCGAGACGAAGAGGAGATTTGCCCTGACACGAGCCACATGAGATCATGAAAAAATTCCTAATATTCATTCTAGCGTTTTGTTCCCTCGCCGGTTGCGCCACCGCGCCTTACACGGGACGCAGCCAAGTGATCTTGGTTTCCGAGGGCCAAGAAATAGCCCTGGGTGACGATGCTTACAAACATATCTTGCGAGACAGCGTCTTGACGCACGACGCTGAAGCGGAACGGATCGTTCGAAAGGTTGGGGAACGCATCGCGCGCGCCGCCGATAAGCCAACATACCATTGGGAGTTTTCTGTCATCAACGATCCGGAGACGGTCAACGCCTTCGCTGTGCCGGGCGGCAAGGTTGCCGTCTATACGGGTATCTTCGGTCCGGCAAGAGACGAGGCGGGGCTGGCGGTCGTTTTAGGCCACGAGGTTGCCCACGCCCTGGCGCGTCATCCTGCGGAAAGGATGAGTCAGGATCTTTTATTACAAGTGGTTGGCACCGGTCTTGGCGTTGCGTTGAGTAAGAATCCCACAATCGCGAACCAGGTTTTACAGGTTTATGGTATCGGCGCGGGTGTGGGCATAGCGCTGCCATTCAGCCGGTCCCAGGAATCCGAGGCCGATCGAATCGGTCTTATCCTCATGGCCAAGGCCGGTTATGACCCACGGGCTGCCCTCGATCTATGGCAGCGGATGGAAAAAAAAGAAGGAAGCAAAAACGCGCCGCCGGAAATTCTTTCGACCCATCCAGGATATGAAACACGCATCGAGCAACTCCGCGCGTTTCTGCCCGAGGCGTTGCGCTACTACCAACCGAGCTATACGAAAGTTGAATTGCTGCCGTCGGCGGTGTCTTTAGACAGTCCGACGGCAAAAGCGGAGCGGGAACTGTTGAAACGCATTGACGCGATCAACCGCTTCGTCGAAGAGCAGAACGGCGAGCGTGCAGTGGCGGAAGCGATAGCTTATGAACTCCGAGCCAGTCCGCAAAGCGTGTTTCAAGAGCGCCAGCAACTGCAAGTCGGCTATGGTCAATATGCCGCGCTTCGCGGAGTTTGGCGCCTGGGCCAGGGATCGATCAACCGAATCGCCGATGATTACCGGCGCGGCCGATCATGGTCGGAGATCAGCTCGAACGGCGGGATTCGGCTGAACGAGCTCAACACATGGCTCGGCGACGTGATGCGCACGACTGCCACGATCGGCCGCCAGCTTAGGGGCCCGCAGTTGCGCCCGAACTACCGCTTGCAGCCTTGATTGAATCGCGGTTTTATCCGGCGTGTATGCAACGTCCGCAGACTTCGTTTAGCGCCTGCGAATGACAGCCCGGACGGCTTTGACAACGGTGATAAATCCAGATAGATATCAAACAAGGGTTTGAAACTGGAGTGAATGGCCAAGAACAAGATTATTTTTCATCACCAGCATTTTACATAAAAAATGCACCCAGGGGGGTGCATTTTTTTTTCTACGGGGGAAGCAAAGTTGCAAGCACAGATTGAAGTTTTGGCGGCGTTACAAACCATCGATCGCGAGATCAAGGAGCACACCGGGCGAAAGCAGAACTTGCTAAGCGAACTTGAATCCAAAGAAAAAGAAATCCGGGCAAAGAGAGGCGAGATCGAGGTGTTGGGCACGAGCTATGGCGAGAAGGAAAAATTGCGCGCGGAAAAAGATCGCCTGTTTCAAGACGAAGGCAGGAAGGCGATGGAAAAGCGGATGCGCATGAACCGCATCAAAAACGCCAAAGAGCTGCAAGCTTTGCAACGAGAGATCGATCAGATGCGCCAAGGCAACGGCGAGATCGAGGAAGAGTTGATCAAAATCATGCAAGAGATCGACGGCCTCAAGGCGCAAATCCAGGCCAAAGAAACCGAAATGGCCGCGATGCAGGATGAATGGCAAAAAAAACAGAAAGAGCTGGAGGACCAAGTCCAGAGCCTGGATGCGGCGGTTGCCGAGGCGCTGACGCGTCGCCAGAGCATTGCTTCGCAAGTGAACGGTGATTTGATCTCGCGTTACGAGATGATCTTCTCCCGTCGCGGCGGTGTTGCCGTGGTGGAAGTTGCCGCGGGAATTTGCCAAGGCTGCTACATGAACATTCCACCGCAGCTATGGAATGAAATTATCCGCAACGACAAGCTCCATCTGTGCCCAAGCTGTCAAAGGATTCTCTACGTCAAGCCCGCCGGAGAAGCGGAACTCAAGTCGGCGTAGTCCGACTGAGGATGTGGCGCAATTCGTTTAAGTATTCCTTTGCCTACCGCAGCGTAACTTTCCCGGCATCGGCAATCCCACACCGCGCTCATGCCGAGGCGCTAAATTTACCCTTAGACCCTGCTGGCGATTTTCTTCTAACTCAAAAGAGGCCCAACTTATATGGCGGAATCGATAAAGCAGTGGCTCCTGATGGTTGACGGCGCCGCGCGCGGTAATCCGGGCGAGGCTGGGTGCGGGGCGGCGATTCTTGATGAAAATGGCACGCTCGTTCAAGAAATGAGCCGTTATCTAGGTCGGTCGACGAATAACGTTGCCGAATATGAAGGTCTATTGATGGGGCTGGAAACACTGCTGCAGCTCGGGCAAAAAAATATCATTGTCCAGAGCGATTCTGAGCTGATGGTGCGGCAGCTGAACGGGATCTATCGGGTCAAAGATGAAAAGTTAAAAGTGAAATATCAACGCGCGATGGATTTATTGCGTCAGTTCGATTCCTATCGTATTGTTCATGTGCGTCGCGAATCGAATAGACTCGCAGATCGATTAGCCAATCAAGGCATCGACCAAGCAACTAAAAGGGTAACTGCGGGCTAAAGTGGATCAAGCGATCGCTCTTCGTGGAATACACGGAGGGAGGAAAGTCCGGACTCCAAAGGACGGGGTGGCCGTTAACGACGGCCCCGTGCGATCGGGGGAAAGTACCACAGAAAATATACCGCCGGCCGTTTATACGACCGGTAAGGTTGAAAAGGCGAGGTAAGAGCTCACCGGCTCGTCAGTAATGGCGGGCGCATGGCAAACCCCACCCGGAGCAAGGCCAAATAGGAGGGTTGGGTAGTCCGCCCGTAGCCCTCGGGTAAGGTCGCTCGACCCCTAGAGCAATCTAGGGGCAAGATGAATGATCGCTGTGGCCCATCTACGGGCCATCACAGAATCCGGCTTATCGATCCACTTTAGCCCACTTACCTGTCACTCTCCTTTTCTGAAATTGACCCGGCCCAACAGCCTCCCATCTCATGAGACTGCGTGACACAAAGGTTTCCAACAATTTTTGATTCGAACTAAACCGACGTGTCGTGCGCTTCCCAGGTAAAAAACGTCATGGGTTGTTTTTACACCCGTTTTCTACCGCTGGTAGTGAGCGAGCAGCC
The DNA here is from genome assembly GCA_050257635.1 of Chloroflexota bacterium. Classification (GTDB taxonomy): domain Bacteria; phylum Desulfobacterota; class Binatia; order UBA9968; family UBA9968; genus DP-20. The sequence goes on along the minus strand of JBLMXG010000344.1, from coordinate 12,175 downwards.
GCCCGGCGATATGTTGATTAGATCCTCTCAAAATCTTCAAAAATCCTTGTAATTTCCGATCTTTTTTATTGACAGCTTAGTGCGAGCAAGTTATAAGTGTCCAGCTGTGGGAACAAGTGGGACAAAAGGGAAGCATACTTATCGCTGACGGTCGGAAACCATGTTTCGTGGCAGCTTTGAGCATACCCTTGATGCCAAGGGGCGGCTGAGCATCCCGGCGAAATTCCGCGACGTACTGGTTGGCAAAGGCGATGCGCGAGTCGTGATGACGAATTTCGTTATCGATGGGCAGCGTTGCCTCGATGTCTATCCGATCGACGCGTGGCTAACTTTCGAAGAGGAAGTTCGCAAGAAACCCAAGTTCGACCCGCGCATGGTCAAGTTTCAAAACTACTATCTCGGGTCCGCCTTTGAGTGCAGCTTGGATACCCACGGCCGCATTCTTATTCCACCAGGACTCAGAAAGTACGCCGATCTCAAGCGCGATGTCGTGCTGGTTTCGGCGCTGGAGAAGTTTCGCGTGCTGGACCGTGAGGCGTGGAAGAAAATCTTCGGTGAGGCGGAAGATAAAATCATGCAGGACCCGGATTTCCTCGGTGACTTGGGGCTCTAGGAGCAGGAGGGCGCGGCTGCGTCGGCGAAAGGAGAAGAACGAATGCTGGCACGAAAACCTATTCAAGATATTTCGGTGATCGATGTCACCGGCGATATCGATTTTCGTGAGATGATTCGTATCAAAGACACGATCGGTTCGCTGATCGAAAAAGAACGGATCAAAGTTGTCCTTAATCTGAAATCGGTGGATCACATCAATTATCTGAGCATCGGCGTTTTGTTGGAACGGTTGAAGCTCTTGCGCAACCTCAACGGGGATTTAAAGCTCGCGGGAATGAGCCCTTTCCTGCGCGATATTTTCAAAGTTGTCGGTATGGATCGATTCTTCGAGGACTACACTTCACTCGAAGACGCCATTGAGAGTTTCGATGACGACTGGGAGGGTGACGGAACGAGTCACTGAGCGGTGTTCGTACATGTACCCGTGCTGGTTCAGGAGGTGGTCGAAGCGCTTCGCCCCGCGCCCGGCAAGTTGTACCTCGACGGCACCGTGGGCGGGGGAGGTCACAGCGAGAAAATTCTCATCGAGAGCAGTCCGGACGGTCGGGTTTTAGGATTGGACCGGGATGACGAGGCAATCGCCGCGGCCAGCCAGAGGTTGCAGCGATTCGGCCACCGTTTCATCGGGCGCCAGGCGAGCTTCGCGAACGCGAGAGAAATTTTGGCCGAGGTCGGCTGGGGCCGGGTCGACGGTGTTGTTTTGGACTTGGGTATATCATCCCATCAGATCGACTCTGCTGAAAGAGGCTTCAGCTTTCGCTCGCTCGCCAGGCTTGACATGCGCATGGATCGTCGCCAATCGCTCGATGCCCAAGGCATTCTTAACTCGCGGTCCGCCGCCGAGCTGGAGCGGGTTTTCCGCGACTACGGCGAGGAGCCGCGAGCGCGCTGGATCGCCCAGGCGATCGTCGCCGCGCGCGAGGAAAAGCCGATACGGACGACCGGTGACTTGGTTCGTGTTATCGAGCATGTCAAAGGCCGTGGCCGGCGCGATCATCACCCGGCGACGCAGGTTTTCCAAGCGCTGCGCATGGCGGTGAATCAGGAGCTGGAGCAACTCGAAAGTTTTTTTGCCAGCGGATATGAAGCCTTATGGCCCGGCGGACGAATGGCCGTCATTTCGTTCCACTCCCTGGAGGATCGGATCGTGAAGACGGCCTTCAGGAAATGGAGCCGCGCCTGTCTCTGCCCGCCACGCGCCCTACGCTGTCAATGCGGCTGGAGTCAAAAAGTGCGGCCGGTAACGAAAAAACCAATTGCCCCATCCGCTGGCGAACTAGCCGCAAACCCACGCGCCCGTTCGGCGAAGCTGCGTGTGGTTGAGCGAATTTAGAGAATTTTTCATGGTCCCAGCTGTCAGCGCGCAATCGCGCAAACTTACCGCCGCCAAATCGGAAAAACCGGGGCGAAATCTACGCGTCGAGCGGCGCTGGCGATTTGTATTAACTGCTTTCCTGGTTTTGGTATTGATCGGCCTGGTTTTGGTTCACGTCTGGTTACGTTTGCAGGTAGTTCATTTGGGCTACGTGCTGTCGACCAGCAGTAAGTTGCAGAGCCGGCTGGAGCAGGAAAACCGAGAGCTGAAAATCGAATTGGCTACCATAACTTCACCGGATCGCCTGGAATCGCTGGCGCGACGCCGTTTGGGTCTCAGGCCGCCGGAGAAGGGCCAGGTTATTGTCTTACCATGAGACGTCCTTTCCGCCGTAATCAGCGCCGCCTCATCGTCGCCAAGGCGTTATTTTTAGCGCTATTCTTGATTATTGGCGGGCGCGCCGTGCAATTGCAGCTTTTGCAGGGCGACAAGCTCATGAGGCTAGGGCAACGACAGCATCTTAAAGAATGGATTGTCCTGCCCAAGCGCGGCGCGTTGGTCGACCGCACCGGTGAACCGTTGGCGTTGAGTATGGAATCCCAGTCGGTTTACGCGCGCCCCCACCGCATTCGCGACGCCGATCATCTCAGTCAAAGCCTGGCGCAAATACTCAAGTTACGGGTAGCCGAGGTCAAGGAAAAAATTACTGCGGAAAAGCCTTTTGTTTGGATCAAAAGGCAGGTCTCTTCGGCAGAAGCGGAAAGAATTCAGGCTCTGAACGCGGACGGTATCGGAATGTTTTATGAGCCCAATCGCTATTATCCTCAGGGCCAATTAGCCGGTCAGCTGATCGGTTTTGTCGGCCGTGATTCCGAGGGACTCGAAGGTCTAGAACTCAAATACAACGATTATATCCGTGGCGAAACCGGGTCATCGGTGACCGAGCGGGATGCTCTGGGGCGGCGGGTATTGGTTCAAGGGGTCGAAGGTTTGCATATTCCACCCGGCAGCGACATTCACCTGACGCTCGATACCGCGATTCAGCATATGGCGGAAAAAGAACTGGAGGCGTCGATTCTCAAATACCGCGCCAAAGCGGGTGTCGCAATCGTCGTCGAACCGTTCACCGGCGAAGTGCTTGCGATGGCGAATTATCCGTCGTTTGATCCCAACAACTACTCCAAGCAGTCGGCCGAGCAGCGGCGCAACCGGGCGGTAACGGATAGTTTCGAGCCCGGTTCCACGTTCAAGACCATTACCGCTGCCGCCGCTCTCGAAGAGGGCGTCGTCGGCAAAGACGATCTTTTCTACTGTGAGATGGGGAAATATCCCTATGCGGGAAAAATCATCCACGATACCCATCCACATGGCTGGTTGTCTTTCACGAAAATCCTTCAGGTGTCGAGCAATATCGGCTTTACCAAGGTCGCCGAAAAGCTCAAGAAAGAACGATTCTACAAATACATTGAAAAATTTGGTTTTGGCCAACCGACGGGAATCGACGTGCCGGGGGAAGCTTCGGGTCTGGTGCGCAAGCCCGATCGTTGGTCGGGCATCGATTTAGCCACCCACGCCTTCGGACAGGGGCTTTCGACCACGCCGCTGCAAATGGTGATGGCCTATGCGGCGGTCGCCAACGGCGGCTTTCTTATGCGCCCTTTTGTGATGCGTCGCGTCGTCGGACCGAAGGGAGAGGTGCTGCAGGAAAATCAGCCGCATGTGGTGCGCCGGGTGATATCAGAAAAAACCGCGAGGTTGCTGGCATCCATGCTGCAAGACGTAACTAGCGAAGGAGGAACCGGCGTCATGGCGAGTCTCGAGGGCTTCGACGTGGCGGGAAAAACCGGCACGGCGCAGAAGGCGGACCCGGTGCATGGCGGCTATTCTGCAAAGAAACGCGTGGCCTCCTTCGTCGGCTTCGTCCCGGCGGACAATCCACGACTGGTTGCCTTGGTCCTACTAGATGAGCCCGAGGTGAACGTTTATGGCGGCACTGTTGCCGCACCGGTTTTTCGCAACATCGCGCAGGGCGCTTTGCGCCATCTCGCTGTGGCGCCGCAAAACCCCGCGCCAATTCCCGCAGCGCCGAGCCTGGTGGCGCCGCCGATTCGCCAATTGGTTAGACGGCCCGGCACCGCGCCGTCCGATGGGGCGGCTGACGCGGCCCCCGACTTCGTCGGCTTGAGTCTGCGTGAAGCATTGGAAAAAGCACAAACGCTGAAGGTAAAAGTGCGATTACAAGGCAGCGGTTATGTGGTGAAGCAGTTGCCGGCTCCGGGAAACCGCTGGAGCGAAGACGGATTTTTAGTGCTTAGCTTGCAAGGCTAGTGGCGATGGAAATCAAGGAGTTTTTAACGATTGACGCGGTAGAGCAAGCCGACGGTGATCTCAATCAAAAAATCAGCGGGCTGGCGTACGACTCGCGCAAGGTCGGCGCCGGTCAAATATTTTTTGCCGTGCCTGGGGAAAAATCCGATGGTCATGACTTTATCGCCGAGGCGGTGCGCCGCGGCGTTGCTGCGGTGGTGTTTTCGCGGGAAGGCGGTTGGCCGCGCCCTGCGGCGTCGGTGCGGGTGAAAAATGTCCGGCGTACGATGGGCCTCTGGGCGGCGCATTTTTATCGCCGACCGAGCCGCGACCTCCGGCTCGTCGGCGTGACCGGCACCAACGGCAAAACCACGCTCAGCTATTTGGTCGAGTCGGTGCTCGACGCCGCGGCGCTGGTGCCGGGCGTCATCGGCACGATCAACTACCGTTATCCGGGACATGAAGTTCCGTCGCATCACACCACGCCGGAGTCCCTCGACCTGCAAGAGATGCTGGCGCAAATGCTTGGGGCGGGAGTCCGGTCGGTGGCCATGGAAGTTTCTTCCCACGCGCTGGTTCAAGAGCGGGTGCGAGGATTGGAATTCGACGTCGGCGTTTTCACCAATCTGTCGCGTGATCATCTCGATTATCACCGTGACATGGACGATTATTTTTTGGCCAAGTCAAAACTCTTTACCGATTACCTGAAGGTGAGTTCGAAGCTGCACAAGAGCGCGGTAATTTTCGGCGAAGATCCGCGCGGCCAGGACTTGATCGAAAACGCTCGATCCGCCGATTTGAATGTGTGGAGTTACGGCGAGGGACGGCAATGGGATGTCCATCCCGTTCAGGTCGAGAAAGATGTGGCCGGACTGCGCGGCACGATTCAAGCCAGAGAACAGACCATCGAGTTTGAGTCCCCGCTCATCGGTTCGGCAAATTTGCAAAATATTTTGGGCGCGGTGGGGGTCGGACGCGCTCTGGGAATCGACACCGAGGCGGTGGCTCGCGGTATTCACAAATTAAAAACGGTTCCCGGGCGGCTCGAAAAAGTGGCCAACGACCGCGGTATTGCAATTTTGGTCGATTACGCCCACTCGCCCGATGCGCTGGAAAAAGTTCTCGGTGCCGTCCGTCCGCTGACGCGAGGGAGACTCATTACGCTGTTCGGCTGCGGCGGCGACCGCGACCGCGGCAAACGCCCGCTAATGGGCGAAATCGCGGCACGGCTGAGCGACTTCGTGGTGGTCACTTCCGATAACCCTCGTACTGAAGAGCCGTTGGCAATCATCGCCGAAGTCGAAGCCGGCGTAAAAAAGGCGGGGCTAAAAAATTTAGGCGTCGACGCATCGGGTGCTTCCGGTGATCCAGGAGAAACGAAGCGCGGCTATGTCGTCCAAGCCGACCGCCGCAGGGCAATTGGCATCGCGATCGGCGCAGCGGCAGCGGGCGATTTGGTATTGATCGCAGGTAAAGGCCACGAAGATTACCAGATTTTGGGCACCAAGAAGATCCACTTCGACGATCGGGAAGTCGCCAGCTCGACGGCGGCTTTGACGAGCGCATAAGCGGGCGAGGGATGGGGTGGAGCAAAGCGGAAATTCTCGCGGCGACGGACGGCAAGCTCTGGCGCGACGGAAAGACAAAACGATTCGGGGAAATTGTGACCGATTCGACTAAAGTTGGGCGCGGCTCGGTGTTCGTTGCCTTGAAAGGCGAGCGCCATGACGGCCATCGTTACATCGGCGACGCGCTGCGACGCGGCGCCGCATGCGTTGTCGCCCAACGGGCGGTGCCTCGATTCGATTACGGGCGAGCGACAGTCGTCAAGGTGCGCGACACGCTGACGGCGTTGGGCGACCTTGCACACTTTCGCCGCGAGCGTCTCGCGCCGAAAGTGTTGGCGATCACCGGATCCAACGGCAAGACCACGACAAAGGAAATGATCGCGGCAATTCTTGAAGAGGCTCGCCTCGACAGCGAGCGTCTGCGCGGCCACGTCTTAAAGACCGAGGGGAATTTTAATAATCTTGTCGGCTTGCCTTTGACTCTTTTGCGGCTGCGCAAACGGCACAAGGTGGCCGTGGTCGAGCTCGGCACCAACCGTCCCGGCGAGATCCGCCGTTTGGCACAGATCGCCGATCCGGACTGCGGCATCGTCACTTCCGTCGCCGCCGCCCATCTCGAGGGATTGAGCAGCTTGGCGGGCGTGGCGCGGGAAAAAGGCGCTCTATATGAAAACGTCCGCCCCGGCGGCGTCATCGCGGTCAACCTCGATGACCCACGGGTTAGAAAGCTGGCCGCCAAATTCAAAGGAAAAAAGATCACCTACGGCAAACGCGGTTGGTTGCGCGCGAGCGAGTGTCGCATGAGCGGCAAGCGCGGCATGGATTTTATCCTGCAAGCCGGCGCGGTGCGCGGCAGAGTCCGGCTCAACTATCTCGGCCGGCACAATATCGCCAACGCTCTGGGTGCGTCGGCGCTGGCCCTCGGCGTCGGCGTGGCGCTGCCCGCCATCCGCCGCGGCCTGGCCAAAGCCAAACCTTTTTCCATGCGCATGCAGATCAAAGGGTGGCGAGGCATCGGCATCATCAACGACGCCTACAACGCCAATCCGGCTTCGATGAGCGCGGCGCTGCAGACCCTGGCCGAAGTCCGCGGCCGCGGCAAGCGCATCGCCGTACTCGGCGACATGTTCGAGCTCGGCCGGCACAGCCCCAGAGAGCATCGCGCGTTGGGGAGAGCTGCTGCCGGCGCTGCACTCGACGGGCTTTATCTCTTGGGCGCTCAGGCCGCCGCTGTCGGCGCAGGCGCTCGGGCCGCCGGGATGAAGCCGGAAAAAATTCATATCGGCAAAGACCATGACGATCTTGCCGAACGCCTGCGCGCCCAGGTGCAACCGGGCGATTGGCTGCTCTTCAAAGGTTCGCGCGGCATGAAAATGGAACGAGTTCTGGAAGCGCTGAAACGCGGAAGGGCATAGGAGTTTGGACTTGCTTTATTACCTCTCGTTTCCGCTGGCGGCGAGTTATTCGGGCTTCAACGTCTTTCGCTACATCACGTTTCGCGCCGCGATGGCCGCGTTGCTTGCCCTGTTGATCTCGTTTCTGCTCGGACCGTGGTTGATCCGGACCTTGACGGAAAAACAAATCGGCCAACAGATCCGCGACGACGGGCCGGCGTCGCACGCGGTCAAGGCCGGCACTCCGACCATGGGCGGCGCGCTGATCATACTGGCCCTGCTGTTTTCAACCCTGATGATGGCCGATATCGCTAATCGCTATGTGTTGCTCGCTCTAGTTGCCACGGTGGGCACCGGCGTGGTCGGATTCGCCGACGACTACTTGAAGTTGATGCGGAAAAGCAGCAAGGGGCTTTCGCCGCGCGGCAAGTTGTTCGGCCAGTTCCTGGTCGCGGCGGTGGTCGCGCTCGCGCTGTATTTTCAGCCGCGTTTCAGCACGGAAATTGCCTTGCCGTTCATCAAGACTTTTCATTTCGACCTCGGGCTCCTCTACATTCCCTTCGCGATGCTGGTGATTGTCTGCACCTCCAACGCGGTGAATTTGACCGACGGTCTGGACGGACTTGCGATCGGGCCGGTGATGATCGCCGCAGGCACGTACGCGGTGATCGCCTACGTTACCGGTCATTTGAAGCTCGCCGAATATTTGCAGATTCCTTACGTCGCCGGAGTCGGCGAGCTCAGCGTGTTTTGCGCCGCGGTGGTGGCCGCCGGTTTGGGCTTTCTCTGGTACAACGCCTATCCGGCGCAGATGTTCATGGGCGACGTGGGCTCGCTGTCCTTGGGCGCAGCCCTCGGCGTGGTGGCGGTGATGACCAAAAACGAAATTCTCCTGATCATCGTCGGCGGGGTATTCGTCATGGAAGCGCTGTCGGTGATTTTTCAGGTTGTGTCTTACAAGGTCCGGCGCAAGCGAGTTTTTCTCATGGCGCCGATTCATCATCATTATGAGCTCAAGGGTTGGAAGGAGCCGCAGATCATCGTGCGCTTCTGGATCATCTCTTTTATTTGCGCGGTGGTTGGCTTGAGCACCTTGAAGCTCAGATGAAGTTGCCGATGATCGATGGAGCTTGCAGGAAAAAAGTTTTTGCTGATCGGCTTGGCGCGCACCGGCAGGGAGTGTGCCCGTTTTCTGGCCCAAAGCGGGGCGCAGGTGTGGATTAGCGACCTGCGTGCCGAAGCCGAGCTCGGGGCGGAGATCGAAGCTCTCGCCGGCCTCGATATAGGCTATCGCCTGGGCGGAGAAAATCCGGCGTGGCTCGACGCCATCGACTATGTCGTGCCGAGCCCCGGCGTGCCGCGCGCGAATCTGCTGCTCCAGCACGCGAGCGCGCGCAACATTCCGGTTCTCAGCGAAATCGAGCTCGCCTATCGCTTTTTCGCTTCGCCCCTGGCGGCGATCACCGGCACCAACGGCAAGAGCACCACCACCACGTTGATCGGCGAGATGATGAGGGCGGACGGCCAAAAAGTTTTTCTCGGCGGCAATTTGGGCACGCCCTTCGTGGGGGCGCTGGGGCGGGACTGGGATTGGGGTGTGATCGAGATCAGCAGCTTTCAACTGGAGTGGATCACTGCATTTCGCCCGCGTATCGCCGTGCTGCTCAACCTGACCGAGGACCATTTGGACCGCTATGCGAGCTTTGCCGATTACTGCGCCGCCAAAGAGCGAATTTTCGAGGCGCAGACCGGTAACGATGTTGCGATTCTCAACCGCGACGATTCCCTGGTCTGGGCGTTCCGCGAGCGAATCCGCGCGCGGGTCGTCTCTTTCGGTTTTTCGGAGGTGCCGGCGGGGGTGTTTGCGGCCGGCAGCGAAATTTTTTGGCGCGATGATCGAGTTGAAGAGCGCTTTTCGCTTCAGCGCGTGAAGCTTCACGGTGTGCATAATTTAGAAAACATGATGGCAGCGGTCGCGGCGGCCAAATGCGCCGGCATAGCCGCGGGCTCGATTCAGAAGACCTTGGAGAGCTTTCCCGGACTCGAGCACCGTCTTGAATTCGTCCGGGAAAAGGACGGTGTGTGCTACTACAACGATTCCAAGGGCACCAACGTCGGCGCGGTGATGAAATCGCTGGCGAGCTTTAGCAGGCCGGTGATCTTGCTCGCGGGAGGCGTGGATAAGGGCGGCGACTACGCGCCGCTGGAAGACGGGATTAAACAAAAAGTGCGTCGCCTGGTGCTGTTCGGCGCCGCCAAGGAAATCATCGCGCGCGCCTTGGGCGGGTTCACGGAAACCGTGATGGTTGAGGACTTGCGCGCGGCGTTGAACGACGCGGCGGCGCACGCGCGCGCCGGCGACGTGGTGCTGCTATCGCCGGCCTGTTCGAGCTTCGATCAGTTTCGCAACTACAGCGAGCGCGGCAAAATTTTCAAAACTCTTGTGCGGGAGCTATGAAGGACGGTTTGGCAGTCGATAAGTGGATGCTGCTCGCGGTCGCCGCATTGCTGGCGCTGGGGATGACGATGGTGCTGAGCACAAGCTATTTGCACGCCCAGGAGCGCTACGGCGACGGCACCTACTTCTTTCGCAAACAATTGATCGCCATGGCCGCGGGCATCATCGCGCTTGTCTGTTGCTCGCTCGCGCCCACCGCGCTCTATCGGCGGTTTTCTTATCCGCTGTTGGCCATCACCTTTATCGTTCTCGTCATGGTCTTGATCCCAGGCGTGGGCGTGAGCCGCGGCGGGGCGCGGCGCTGGATCATGTTTCCGGGTTTCGCATTTCAGCCCTCCGAGTTGGCCAAGCTCGCTATCGTCATGTATCTGGCCCACTCCCTGGCTAAGAAAGAAGAAAGGATCCGAACTTTCTCCATCGGCGTTCTGCCCCATCTAATCGTCAGCGGCGCGTTCGCCGGTCTCCTGTTGCTCGAACCGGATTTCGGTACCGCCCTGATCCTGACCATGCTGCTCTATTTCATGCTGTTCGTCGGCGGCGTGCGCGTGCGCTATCTGCTTGGCACGGCGCTGTTGGCCCTGCCGGCGTTGATCTACGTGATGATGACGGCGGAGTATCGATTGCGCCGCCTGATGTCTTTTTTAGATCCTTGGAGCGATCCGTCGGGCAGCGGTTTCAACGTCATTCAATCGTTGATCGCGTTCGGCTCAGGCCAGTGGCTGGGCCGGGGTCTCGGCGAAAGCCGGCAAAAGCTCTTGTACCTTCCCGAAGCGCACACCGACTTCATCTACTCGGTGATCGGCGAGGAGCTCGGTCTGCTAGGCGCGTTGGCGGTGCTAGCCCTGTTCGGCGTGATCATCGTGCGCGGTCTACAGTTGACCGCGAAGATCGAAGAGCCCTTCGACCAGTATCTGGCCTTTGGCCTGACGGTGCTGCTCGGTCTGCAGGCGTTGATCCATATGGGCGTGGTGATGGGGCTGATGCCGACCAAGGGTCTGGTGCTGCCGTTCATCAGCTACGGCGGTTCGGCGATGGTGATCAACTTGATGGAGGCTGGAATTTTATTGGGTCTCTCGCGCCGGAGACTCTAGGATGCGGGTGATACTCGCCGGCGGGGGAACGGGGGGTCATCTTTTCCCCGGGCTGGCGGTGGCGCGGGAATTTCAACGGCGTGACGCGGCGACGGAAATATTGTTTGTGGGCACGGCACAGGGAATCGAGTTTCGCGTGCTGCCGACGGAAGGATTCAAGCTGGAGACCTTGCCGGTGAAAGGAATAAAGGGACGCGGCTTGCGCGGATGGTTCGACGCGCTGTACGGCGTGCCGGCGAGTTTGCTGCGCTCGGTGGCGATCATCAAAAAATTTCGTCCCGATTGCGTCATCGGCCTCGGCGGTTATGCCTCCGGTCCGGTATTGCTGGCGGGAAAATTATCCGGCGTTTGTTGCGCGATCATGGAACAAAATCTCCGCCCCGGTTTTACCAACAAGATATTGGGCCGCTGGGTGCATCGAGTGTTTACCGCCTATGCGCAAAGCGCTGATTTTTTCCCCGGCGCGCGAGTTGTTGAGACCGGTAACCCGGTCCGTTGGCAGAAACTGCCCGAGACCACCGGGAGAAAAAAATTTTCCTTGCTGATCTTCGGTGGCAGCGCCGGCGCGCGGCGCGTCAACTATGCGGTCGTGGAAGCGCTCAAGCAGTTGAGCGATCTCGAAGCCGACTTGTTTGTCACGCATCAGACCGGCGCGCTGGATTATGCGGCGATCGAAAGAGCTTACCGGGAATTGCCCTTCGAGGCGGCGGTGACGCCATTTATCGACGCCATGGACAAAGCCTACGCGCAGGCGGATCTGGTGCTGTGCCGCGCCGGCGCGACCACCGTGGCGGAGCTCACCGCCTTCGGCAAGGCGGCGATCTTGGTGCCCTATCCCTATGCGATTTACGATCACCAGCGCGGCAACGCCGAGGCGCTCCAGGAAAAGGGCGCGGCGGAAATGATCTTGGACCAAGAATTGAACGGACAAGTGCTGGCGGAAAAAATCCGCGGCTATCTTGCCGATCGCCAGCGGCTCGTGCGCATGGCGGCGGCCGCGCGGGCGCTCGGACGCCCCGACGCGGCGGCGCACATTGTCAATGAGTGTTACGCTCTGGCGCAGGCTTAGCGATAGCGCAGTGGCTAAAAGTTCATGCTGCAAAAGAAGCATAAAATCCACTTCGTCGGCATCGGCGGCATCGGCATGAGCGGCATCGCCGAAGTCCTGCTCAACTCGGGCTACGTGGTGAGCGGTTCCGACCTCCAGGAAAGCGACGCGACGCGACGCTTGCGCTCTCTCGGGGCGCGGGTTTTCGTCGGCCATCAGGAGGAGAATCTCGCCGGCGACCCGTCGGTGGTGGTGATCTCGACGGCGGTCAAATATTCCAACCCTGAAGTGCTCGAAGCACGCCGCCGGCATATCCCAGTGATCCCGCGCGCAGAAATGCTCGCAGAGCTGATGCGCATGAAACAGGGCATTTCGGTGG
>JBLMXG010000343.1:0-6506 GCA_050257635.1 Chloroflexota bacterium | reverse complement strand
TGGACCGCGCCAGAGTGGTCGTCATGGATATCACTGGGGTGCCTACAGTGGATTCGGCTGTCGCCAATCATTTGATTCAAGCCGTACAGGCATCTCGGCTCATGGGCGCCACGGTGATCGTTACCGGTCTTTCGGCCGAGGTCGCCCAGACGCTGGTTCGGCTCGGCGTCGATCTCACCAAGGTGCTCACCGTTGGCGACTTGCAGGAAGGCATCGAAGCAGCGGACAACCTGTTGGGCTATGAGTTAACCCGCCTTCCGGCTACCGACAAACGCAATGAGCCTGCGTAGGAATCCGCCCAATGTATGTTCCCATTCTTAAACAAGGGCCTTATTTGATCGCTTCGATTCAGTCAGCGCTCACGGATTCGGATCTTTTTCATTTAAGGGACGAGTTAGTCGATCGAGTAGGCACAGCGAGGTCGCGCGGAGTGGTCATCGACGTCACTGTGCTGGAGGTCATGGACTCTTTTGCTTGCCGGGTATTGCGGGACCTAGTGAACATGGTCAAATTGCGCGGCGCCGAGGCGGTGATTGTTGGCATTCAGCCCGAAGTCGCCTTTGCGATGGTTCAGTTGGGCCTGTCTTTGGAAGGCGTGGTCACCGCGCTGGATTTGGACGAAGGTATCGCCTATCTGGATCGTGAAAAGAGCGGAGGAAGCGGGCGTGGCGGATGAAGTTCGCGTGCCGATCGAGCGGGAATCCGACATTGTTGTCGCCCGACAGAAAGGCCGAGCCTTGGCTGCCGAGCTGGGATTCTCGTCTTGTGATCAGACGTTGATTGCGACGGCGATATCAGAGATCACGCGCAATATCATCACCTACGCGACCAGGGGGGAACTGTCTCTCAGGAGCATCAGGAATGGGAAACAGGGGCTTTCGATCACAGCGGTAGATGAGGGACCGGGAATCGCCAACCTCGACCAAGCGATGCAGAACGGCTATTCAACAGCGGGGAGCCTCGGCCTGGGTCTTCCTGGGGCCAAGCGCATGATGGACGAGTTCAAAATTTGGTCCGAACCCGGCAAGGGGACAACCGTTAGAATGAAAAAGTGGAAACATTGATTGATTGGGGTGTCAGTCTCCGCGCACTAAAAGGGCAGAGGATTTCCGGCGACTTCTATCTGGTTGAATCGTCGCAAGAGGGATTCTTGATCGCCGCTATCGATGGCCTGGGGCACGGGCCTCAAGCCGCCGCTGCCGCGCAGATCGCTGCAGACACGCTGAGAACCCATGCCCGTGATTCCGCAGTCGAGCTCTTAAACCGCTGCCATCAAGAGTTAAAGCAAACGCGCGGCGTAGCCATGAGCCTAGCCTCGTTCAACACGCAGCTGAATTCTCTTTGGTGGTTGGGCGTCGGTAACGTGGAAGGTGTGCGCCTGCGCTTGGACCAGAACGCAAAGTTGTCGGTTGAATCCATTCCTCTGCGTGGAGGCGTGGTCGGCTATCAGCTGCCTCCCCTGCGGCCGTCTCTCAGTCGTATCGAACCTCACGATACTATCATTTTCGCCACCGATGGAATTCAGAGCGCCTTTATCAAAGGCTTGACGGCAAAGGATCTGTCGAACAAACCTCAACAGCTGGCGGATCATCTGTTAGCCGCGTACGACAAGGGGACGGATGATTCCCTGGTGCTGGTCGTTCGCTATCTGGGTTGTGGATCATGAGCTCTATCACTGCGCAACTCACCGACGAGTTTGTATCCCTCCTCTCCGACTATTCCACGAGCAAGGAGGAAGTCGTCCTGCAACGCGCCTATGAGCTGGGGCGGAACGCGGTTCGAGCCAATTTAACAGTTTTGGAGATGGTCGCTATTCACCAGGATGCGCTGGTCAAGTTCCTGCTCAATATGCTCGCCTCCGATGAGATCGCGGCTGTCACCAAGTCGGCCGCCGATCTTTTTGCCGAAAGCCTCGCGCCCTTCGAATTGGCCCAACGAAGCTTCCGAGAGGGCACCGACATACTGCGCAATCTTAAGGAAGCTCTAGAAAGTCGTGTCGCGGAACAAACGGAAGAAATCCGACGCGAGAAGGATTTTGCGCAGAAGCTCGTCGAAACCGCCCCGGTGATCATTTTGGTCTTGGATAAAGATGGCCGCGTTATCCAATACAATCCTTTTATGGAATCGGTGTCCGGCTATCCGTTGGCTGAAATCCAAGGCCAAGAATGGTTTTCGATCTTTTTGCCGGAAGCCGATCGGGATGTCATTCGGGAATTATTCTTGCGCGTCTTAAGCGGCACCGACAAAGGCGGCATCAATCCGATTCTCACTAAGGACGGCAGAGAGCGCATGATCGAATGGTCCTGCACTGCGCTCAAAGACACCGCCGAGAGCCCCGTCGGAGTCCTCTGTTTAGGGCAGGACATCACCGACAAGGCAAGGCTCCAAGAACAGCTAGTGGAAAAAGAGCGTTTGGCCGTGATGAGCGTCACCGCCGCCAAGCTGATCCATGAGATCGGAAATCCGCTGAACGGCATCTATATCACCTCCCAACTCCTAGAGCGGCAGTTCCGGCAGGCAGGCATCACCGACGAGAAAAGCTTGGCGACATTTCAAACTATCGTTAAGGAGATCCAACGGCTTAACACGCTCTTGAGTGATTTTCGTTCCCTTTATCGCGATGGACGGTACCACCTCCAGCCGCTCTCGCTGGCTCAGCTGGTAGGCGAACTGCTCGACGTGGAAGGAACGGGATATGCGGGCCGGGGAATCCACGTTGAATCTTTTCTCCCTGCCGACCTACCGTTGGTGATCGCGGATCAAGACAAGCTCAAACAGGCTTTGCTCAATCTTTGCAAAAACGCGGCGGAAGCGATGCCGCAGGGCGGAACACTGACCCTGCGCGCGAACCAGTCTGCCGGCGAACTCGTCGTAGAAGTAGCCGATACCGGCGGCGGCATTGCGAAAGGGGTCGACATTTGGGAACCGTTCAAAACCACCAAAAGCCTGGGTACGGGCCTTGGGCTAGTGATCGTGCGCCAGATTATCGCCGCTCATGGCGGCACGATTACCTATGAGAGCGAAACGGGAAAAGGGACCACCTTTCGCCTGAGCTTACCCTTGAAACCGGCTGAGTGATTCAGCCCGGTCCCGAGATTCCGTCCCATAAAAACCCAGCAGACGTCGCCGGCCATCACGGTTTGCCAACAGGGATCAGGTAAAGCGGCATCTCTTTTTTGCTCAGCCCTAATACCCGTTTCACCTTGGTATCGTCGAAGGCGCCGACGAGCACCGCGGCGAGACCGAGCGCAACTGCTTGGAGAAGTAAATTCTGCGCGGCATGGCCGGCTTCCATGTGCGTGTATCGGATGCCGCGCTCCCCGTACTTGGCGCTGATCCTGTCATAAACCCCTGCCAGAGCGAAAATCGCCGGAGCTTGCGAAATCGAGGTCTGTTCGAGCGCCGAGCGGAACAGTCGTTGTCGCGCGTCGCCCTCGATCAACGAAACCAATTCGTGAGTGAGAATCTCGTACTTGTATATACCGGCTGGCAGGCCGTTTATGTTGGCCGCGACGAGATAGAGTTCCAAGCCATAAAGTCCCCCGGCCGAAGGTGCGGTCCGGTGCGCCTCCGCGCCCGTAACCCCTTGCGCCGCCCACAGCAGCTGCGTAATTTGCGTTAGCTCCAACGGTTGGTCGGCAAACTCCCGGGTCGATCGCCTCGTGCGCAGCACCTTTTCGATGGAAACGGCGCTGTCCAATCGCGGCTCGGGCAGCTTGATATCTTTGCTCGGCAATGTCGCTTTTTGCGCTAGGGTAGCCATGTTTAGCCTCCGTCGTCATGAGAGCGAAACATTTCCGCGCTCTCGTTGAATTTGATTTTCGCACCCCTCACACCAATCCGTTTCTTTATCGTCCGTTTCCCCGAGAGAGTTGCTGAAGTGCATGACGCAGCGCGGCCTGGCGCAATGAGGCAAGCCCAGAGTGTGGCCGAGCTCGTGCACCGCCTCCTTCATGGCGCGGCGGCGAAAGATTTCTTCGTCAGCGCCCATTCGCAGCCGAAATAACGAAATCGCCGCGCACCTTCCCGGCGCATCCGCTAAGCCAAAAACGAAATTGAGATTGTCCGCATACAGATCGCAATTGGTGACCACCAAGACCCGGTCGCCCGGCTCACTCCGTGCAACCCTGAGAAATTCGTCCGCCCGATATTGTCGACGATGCGAAACGAAAGCTTCCTCCGGAACCGGCCTCTGCTTGGCCAATCTCACATCTATCCCCTTGGCCGAGAGGTCTCGTGCCAGATCATTTAACTCTGCTTGAGGGACGGCGCCGCAAGGCAGCAGGGTTACCACTAGCGGATGATTCGCATTGACTCGTGATCTTAGCCCACGCATGTGCTTTCAACTAGGCCGCCGCGGCGGTTTCGTCAGCCGTCAATTATCGCCCTTCACTATGCTGTCCTTTGCGTTTCATCGCGCCGAGGCGGACGGACTCGCCAGAGCGTTTCTTTCCCATCCCTGCAAATAATCCCCTGGAAGGAATGCATCCGTGCAAATATCGGCCGCGCCAAATCGCGGTTTCCGATAAACTCCGACGTTTCTCCCTAATGTAGAATCGACCGATTGCAAAGCCAAAAACGCATAAAGCATACCAATAACTTTTCCCATTCAACTGCAGATATCGCGGCGCTCAATTGGCATAGGCTTTGCCACGTTTTTACCTACGAACTCTTCTACGAGAGGTGGATGATGGAAAAAGAACTGCTGAATTCACTGTCTCAGCTGCTGCGTAACGGGCGGGCGAATTACTTGCGGGAATTTAGACGGGCCGAAGCGGACTTGGACTCGATTGCCGAAGAGCGCGAGAGCGAGCTGGAGGAGCATGCGCAAGAAGAGCAGTCGGCGCGCTTGCTGACGCGTCTGGACGACAAAACCCTGTTCGCGGTGAAAGAGATCGACGCGGCGCTCGAACGCATCATCAAGGGAAACTACGGCCTCTGCGAAAGTTGCCGTAAGGCCATCGCCATCGACCGTTTACAAGCGCTTCCCGCGACGCGCCTCTGCAGAGCCTGCGCCGACAAAGACGAAAAGATGCCCGTCACAACAACCGAAGTGGCTGAGATTCCATCGGAAGCGCCAATACCTGGCGATCTAAACTTGATCAGCGATCACGATATGGCCGAGACGATTCGCAGCCATCTAAAAGAAGACGGCCGCATCGATATGGAAGAGTTGCACATCGTCTGTCGCAAGGGGGTCGTCTATCTATCGGGAAAAATTCCCAGCGAAGCCGAGCATCAAATCTTACTTCACACCCTCACCGATGTTCTCGGCTTCAAGGAGATCGTCGACCATCTCGATGTGGAAAAACTGATTTGGCAAACTGAACGCCGAGCCCGAGAAATCGCGCCGGAAGTGACGCAGCGATGGGAAGACTTGCCCGGCACCGAAGACGTTGTGGAGAGCGACGAGGAAGGCAAAGAGTTTGTCGCTCCGGCGAAGCCGACACCCGACGAGCAATGAGCCACGGTCAGCACGATAAAAATATCGAGCCAAAGGGTTCGGATGCTAGGGAACTGAACTTCCGCGTTGCGCGCCGCTTGGAAGAAGTTGCACAGCTCCTCGAGTCGCAAGGAGGCAATCGCTTTCGCGTTGGGGCCTATCGCCGCGCCGTCGAGACGCTTAAGCATCTTTCCCGTCCAGCCACAGAAATTTTTCGCCAAGAAGGCGAACCAGGACTGCGCAAACTGCCGGGTATCGGTGACCGGCTGGCGCGTTCCATCGCAACATTATTGATCACCGGACGACTGCCGATGCTCGACCGCCTGCGCGGCGAGAGCGATTCCACTTTGATGCTCGCTTCGGTACCGGGGATCGGCAAACGACTCGCGGCAAAATTGCACCGGGAGCTTGGCATTGACACCTTGGAGCAACTCGAAGCCGCCGCGCACAGCGGCCGACTAAAGGAGATCGGCGGCATCGGCGACAAGCGACTTGCCGGAATCATCGACTCTCTGTCAGCCCGCCTCGGGCGTGTGCGCCTATTGCAAGACGCCGGCAGGAGCGCCGTCGCCGCCATCGCCGAGATCCTCGACGTCGATCGCGAGTATCGCGAGAAAGCTGCCGCAAGCGAGCTCCCGACCATTGCGCCGCGCCGATTTAATCCGACGCGCGAGGCCTGGTTGCCGATCCTGCACACGACGCGGGGCGTGCGTCACTATACCGCTCTGTTCTCCAACACGGCCCGCGCCCATGAACTTGCTAAAACGAGAGACTGGGTCGTACTTTACTATGACGGACGAGATGGAGAGCAGCAGTGCACCGTCATCACCAGCCAGCGCGGCCCACTGGCCGGGAAGCGCATCGTGCGCGGGCGCGAGAGCGAGTGTCTGGAGTATTACAAGCATACGGAAAATCGGCGGCTCGACCGTTCAAGCGAGGCCGAGAAAGACCCGCTGCTGTTCCGCGTAAGTGCCGGCAGCTGAGACATGTCTTCAATGCCGAAAACGCGAGCCATCGTAGCTAAGCCCAGCATCGAGCACTTGGTCGACATCGCCGTCGAGGG